>JBHLPJ010000172.1:0-2823 GCA_048939565.1 Promethearchaeota archaeon | reverse complement strand
GGATGTTAACTCCACCAGAATATGAAGATGTTAGTACAATATGAAATTTGAGGAGGTTATGACTGTGGATGTTCTTGACTCCATAAAGGAGAGAAGGAGTATTAGACGATTCAAGAAAAAGGATATAGAAGAAGAGAAAATCTCAATTCTGTTAGAGGCCATGAGATGGGCTCCATCTGCCGGAAATAGACAACCTTGGGAGTTCATAATAATAAAGAATAAAGAGCTACTCTCGAAAATTGCCTCTGAAGCCCCCTATGGGGCTTTTATAGCTGATGCGCCACTGGCAATAGCAATTGTGACAGATCCGGAAACCTCCAGATGGCACATTGTTGATGGTAGCTTAGCCTCTCAAAACTTACAATTAGCGGCTTGGGCTATGGGTCTGGGAACCTGCTGGATAGGCAGCATGGATCGAGAACCTGTTAAGAAGATTCTCGGGATACCTGAGGGGAAACATCTACTAACTATATTCCCTTTAGGGTATCCTGATGAGAAGCCTGTGAAGAATAGGAAGTCTCTTGATTTACTAGTCCATAACGAAAGATATTCTTCTGATTGAAGTCGATGAAAAAACACCCTTTTCAACCGACTTTTGCCAACTGATCGCCCCTTACAAAACCGTTTGTTGCTGGAGCTCAGATCTGAATCAGAAGGAGTGGATTTCTGGCAAAAACGAAAATGTTGCAGAGTCATACAATGAAACTCGTTGCTAGGATTGCTGGCAGAGACAACCTATTCTGTTCAATCAAAGACTTTTTTCATCAGGTCTAGGAGAAGACCCTTGGCCATTTTCATTGATTCCTGACCCCTTTGAGTAATACGATAATACTTTCTGTCTGGTCTTTTTGTGTCATTTCTCTCTCGACTTACTTCTACCAGACCATCCCGTTTCATTTTGTACAAAATAACATAGCCTGTAACTATTGCTGGAGAAAATCCAAACCTCTTTCTTATTTCGTTTTTGATTTCATAACCATATCTTGGACGCTCTTGAAGAAGCCGCAGAATGTACAGCCACAGATTTTCTTTGGTCAGCATCTTCCTAAGTCTCTTAAATGCTTTGGTTTCACTCTCTTCTAAAGCTGATGGATCTAAACTCACGTTTTTCAACCTCTTCAGATAATATGGCTGAATCATACTGTTGTTTTGGAGGTTATGTTCTCCTTCTATAATAGTTTAACTCAAAATTAATAATATGCTTCCCTGATTTTATAGCTGCCAGTCTAGCTCTTCATGCAAAAGCGTAATACATTGGCTTGCCAGATAAGTCAAAGGACCGACGCTAATTTGAATAGCCCCCGACTCTCGAAGCACCTCTTCATCAGCTTTTGCTAGACCCACGTGATCCCCCATTACGAAAACCAAATGATTATCCCTGGGGAATTCAAACTCACGAACATCGTATCCTTTCTGATGCAAGTAGAAGAGAATCCCCTTGCCTTTCAATTCATCCACGATTTTGATGAAGTCTTTGGGATATATGCTAATACCCGGCCACCCGTCCAGTACATTCTCATTCTCTAAGGATTTTGCCAACAATTGACTCACTATCGTAGCTACCTCGAATTCATCATTAGGAAGACGTCGCAATCTTCTGCCTTCAACCAGGATGAGTCTGGGCTGTAATGGCCCTCCCTCCAGTACACCATAGAAATCAATATTCTGCCTTTCTCTGTTTTTCCCGAATGCAGAAATCAAGCACCTACACACAACATCCAGTCTGCCGCTTGTTCCCGGTATATCTTTTATTGAAAAATCAGGAATTGTGTGTGCGGTTCCAGATTTTACGACAAATATCCGCTTCAATCCGAAACACCATCAGTCTATGGCAAATAGATACTCAATATCCGGCTTCTTGACTCGGCCCACCGATTTCGTGTTTAACCCATTGATCGCATCTATTATCATTTTCTGGAGTCTCTTGATCGAATTTTAACCACGCCTCTATGAACAGCGCAACTTACACATGCAAACTTCGTTACTCGTTCTCTAGGGATAAATGTTCCTTTTTGTCTTAGTTCTCGAGCAATTGTCGGCTCAACAAAACTGACATATTTTGTTATTCGCTTCGCCTTGTCTCGCGGTATTTGCTTTCCGCAAAACGAACACTGAAGCATGCTTTTTTTTCCGGATGAACCTTTGGCTCTCCCTCGACTTTTCCTTTTTTTAGGCAAATACTGCACCTCAATCAACAGAGAATCATTCATGATATAAGTTTTTGGAATGAATAGTGTTCGATTTAGACTCGCCTATTGACGGAGAAGGGTTTCTTTCCTTTTTTCGACTTCCTCAAGTGTCATTGGGAACCCTGGTCCTGTGTATTCAACCATAATGGATGCTGCTGCTGATCCGAAGTAACCAGATTGAAACACATCACCCGTCCTCAAGTATTCAAAGACGAATGATCCTGCATAAGTGTCACCCGCTCCAGTTGGATCTCGAGCAATAGTTTTGTAGGCCGGAATTCTGATGATTTTCTTTCCATCATATATGACTGAACCTCTCTCTGCAAGCGTGACTATCCCGACATCAGCTCCCCATTTTACTAATTTCCTAGCTGACTCCTCTGGATTCTCTATTCCAGTCATAACTAAGGATTCATGCTCGTTTGGCTTTACGAAATCTACCAAATCCACGATCTTCTTTATCTCATCGGGGTCGCAGGTACGTTCAATTCTGCCGCCATCTCCTACTATCCTGGTTATTCCTTGAGGATCCAGGAATAAGATTGCGCTGCTCTCCTTACGCAGAAATGAAATTAAATCAAAATCTACTTCTTGGAGTATTGGTCCTAAAACAATTGCTTTGGCATTCAGACAC
>JBHLPJ010000047.1:0-9007 GCA_048939565.1 Promethearchaeota archaeon | reverse complement strand
ACAGCAGCTGGAGGCTATAAAGAAGAGGCTCAGCGAGCTAACTGAGGAGTAATGTGACTAATGATCTAAAACAATGAATTCAGGTCATCTTATGATGGCTTCTCTCATATCACATTTTCCTGGTGATCTTGTCTTCAGCAAGAATTGGTGATGATTGTGGAAGAAAGACGCTTTTCAAAAGGTGGACGATCTAAAGACTACCTGAGGGCAATTTATGAACTTAGGGATGATGACCGATGGATTCGTACTAAAGAAATAGCCGGTTTCCTCGGAGTTTCTCCACCTACTGTATCTGAGACATTGCAGCGTCTAAGCACTAAGGGGTTAGTCAAGTATAAGCCATATCATGGCGTGAGACTAACTTCTGAAGGATTATCTGAGGCTTCAGAAATCAGCAAAAAGGAGACAATTTTAACACAATTCTTGGTGATTTTCCTGAAAATTGAGGAGAAAATAGCAAGAGTGGAAGCGAATCGCCTTCTCCATTCGGTCTCTGACGAAATCTTAGCAATTATCTACGAATCAATCCCGAGTGAAGAGCGCTTGAATTTTCCTTCTCTAAGTCAAAAGCGTTAGCCCCATTCTGCAGTTTATGGAGGTGTGAATAATGGTCAAAATTGTAATACCCGTTGAGGAATTCGCTGGAGATGCCTCTCGGGTTTCAGGTCACTTCGGCAGAGCTCCCCTATTTGTTGTAGTGGAGTTGTCCAAAAACAATGAAGTCATCAACATCGATCCTGTAGAAAATGTGGGGGAACACTTCGGCGGTCGTGGACGTGCCTCAGCACTCATAATTGATCTTAAACCGGACATATTAGTTGTGAAAGGGATGGGACACAGAGCTATTTCCCTGTTTCAGGAATTGGGTATAAACGTTCTCTCGGGTGATATTAGCAGTGTCGGAGAGGCTATTGACGCCTATTTGGACAATAAACTTACCCCACTTACTGAGGGTTGTCGTGATGCTCATCATAGAAAATAAAAAACCTAATGTTCCAAAGAAGGAGAGAAAATGAGTCAAGAGACGCCCGAAACCCCAGAAAGTCAGCCTACTCGTCCAATGAAAATTGCCAACAGAAAAGGAACATTCCCAGAACAGAAAAGCAAATTAAAGATCCGCATGAAGCAGATAAAACACAAAATAGCAGTTATGAGTGGAAAGGGCGGAGTAGGAAAAAGTATGATAACTGCGAATCTGGCTGCCGAACTTGCGTCAAAAGGTTTTGACGTGGGAATTCTTGATGCGGACATTCATGGACCCTGCATACCAAAAATGCTGGGAATACAGGGACAGCGACCGGTTGCAGGTTTACCCGGGATTTTTCCAGTTATAGGACCGCTCAACATGAAAGTAGTCTCAATGGATTTCTTCCTTCCGGATAGTGGCTCTCCTGTGATATGGAGAGGTCCCATGAAAATGACAGCAATCCGTCAGTTCTTATCTGATGTAGTGTGGGGAAAACTAGACTTCCTGTTCATAGACTTACCGCCGGGCACGGGAGACGAATCACTCAGCATAATGCAATTAATACCCGATTTAGATGGCGTCATCATGGTCACAGCACCGTCCGAAGTTTCGCAGCTTGTAGTCAAAAAAGCAATAAATATGGCAAAGATGATGAAAGTCTCCGTCCTGGGCATAGTTGAAAACATGAGTGGATTCATTTGCCCAAACTGTGGTTCAAGATTTGAATTATTCGGATCTGGAGGAGGAGTAAGTCTAGCTCATGAGATGGGTGTTCCACTTCTGGCGAAAATCCCTATAGACCCAACAATATCCAACGATTCTGACAGAGGAGAAATATTCGTTATAGAACACAAAGATTCTCCTTCCAAAAAAACCTTTGATATGCTCTCCACAGAAATAATGAAATGGGAAAAAAGAAACGAGTAGGGAAGACAAGGAGGAAGAAAAATGGTCAAAATAGTCGTATCTTCTCAGGCACCTGGTGGTTTGGATGCATGGGTAGATCCCCGCTTCGCCAGATGCCCAGTTTATACTATAATCGATGTAAGTGATGGTATGATAAAATTAGCTGATGTGGTTCAAAACACTTCAGCAGAAAGTCCTAGAGGGGCCGGAATTCAAGCAGCTCAAGTAGTAGCTAATCTAGGTGCCAAAGTTATAATTGCAGGAAACATGGGACCAAATGCTCTTGCCTCACTAAAGCAACTTGGTATAAAGGTACTTGCTGCTCCCTTGGGAGTAACAATAAAGGATGTCGTTCAAAAATACCTAGAAGGAGCACTAGCTGAGATTACCAGTCCTACCGCTCCAGGAATGGGCGGTGGGCAAGGCATGGGCAGAGGGCTGGGGCGAGGCGGTGGCAGGGGTAGAGGTAGGCAGAGGTAACTGTTCCTGATAATGGTACAGCCGCCCGCCTATCGCCTCCTCAACATCCGCATTTACGTATCCAACCAAAATCCATGTCCCACTTCCTCAGTCCCAGAGGATTTAGGAGGCGTTCTGCGTGCCCAAAAAGAGCATCAACACACCTATGATTGGCGTAACAGGTGGGAAGGGTGGAACTGGAAAGACTATGGTTGCAACGAACCTGGCTGCATCCTTCGTATTAGACAACAAGAAGGTCTTAATCGTTGATTGTGATGCTGATGCCCCAAACGTTGCCATACTTTTAGGAGCAGAACTCGAAAAGAAGGAAGAGGTAAAGATCTTCCAACCAATATTTGACTACGAAAAATGCACACGATGTGGAAAGTGCAACGAAGCTTGTCGAGAACACGCAATCCTCCAAGTTGACGACAAACCCCCAGTACTTTTCAACGAACTGTGCAACGGCTGTGAAGCTTGTAAGTTGGTCTGCCACGATGAAGCCATAACTGATGGCGAGAAAACCATTGGCTGGGTGCGTGAAGGAACAGCACATGGAATTGACTTGGTGGTAGGAGAATTGAAGCTTCATGAAACAAGAGGAGCGACAGTGGTGAAGGCGGCAAGAAAAAAGGCCTTTGAAAAGAATCTGGCAGGGAAGTATGATGCTATCATAATAGATACCGCTCCTGGAGCTCATTGTGATGTTGTAAACGCTCTCTACGGTATGGATGTCACACTTGCCGTAACAGAATCCACACCTTTTGGGGCTCACGACTTGGATCTAGTTTTGGATCTATTCAAAGTGATGGGTTTAAGAGTTTTTGCAGTTCTTAATCGAGCTGATATAAAGGGAAAACAAAGCCTCATAGAAGAAGTATGTAAAAGACACTCTATTAAAATCATCTCAGAAATTCCTCTAGACCGTTCCATTTTGGACTGCTACGTACGTGGCATACCAGTTGTCTCAGTCGCCCCTTCTTCACCTGGAGCAGAAGCCCTACACACTCTCTATGAAAAAGTAAAGGAGATCTTGCACCTGTGAAGGAAATTGTGGTTGTTAGTGGCAAAGGCGGCGTCGGAAAGACAACAGTCAGTGCCTCCTTAGACCTGCTATTCCATAAAAAAGGCTCAGCAATAGTAGCCGCTGACTTTGATGTTGATGCCCCCAACTTAGCCCTTGTGTTAGAAGGCAAAGAAGAAAATAGAGAGAGCGTTAGTGCTGCTGAGATAGCGGTAGTAGATCAAGAAGAATGTATCGGCTGTGGTCAATGCGTTGAAATATGTAAATTCAACGCAGTAGAAGAAGCCAAACCTAATAATGTAATCAGAATCCAAGACATGTTTTGCGAAGGTTGTGGTGTCTGTGCCATAATCTGTCCCGCGAACGCAATCAGTCTCCGTCAAGTTGAAAGTGGAGTTATCAGGACAATAAGCTCAAAATATGGATTTCCCCTTGTGGTAGGGCAACTAAATATCGGAAGAACCGCAAGCGGCAAGATAGTATCGGAAACTAGGAAGAGGGCAAGAGAACTAGGGGATAGAATAAATGCAGACTTTGTAATTGTAGATGGACCGCCAGGTGCTGGTTGCCCCGCCATAGCAGCAATCTCAAATGCGGACTACGTTATACTAGTTACTGAGCCTACTCCCGCTGCTAAGCACGACCTAGAAAGAATATTCACAATTGTGAGTCATTTTGGGCACCCTTCAGGTCTTATTCTAAACAATGCAGACTTGTACGAGCCTGTTAGGACGGGACTACTTGAATTCGCTAAAGCCTACAATATTGATTTATTGGGCGAAATTCCAGTTGATAACTCCATTCCAATCTCAATAGCAAATGCTGTACCAGTCGTGGAAGACCAACCTAACAGTCCTGCTTCAAACGCTCTAATTACTATCGAAAGCAATCTGCGGATGTGCATTGCTAAATCATGTATATAGCTGGATACTAGTACGATCTCCTTTTTGGCTTCAGAGAATCTGTACACCCAGTGGGATTCTGATTATTAATATTCTGAAGTAGAGTCTAGCTTTTCAGTGGATGATTCAAATATTAAGAAAGAATGCCTACTTTGATATTTTCTTTATTTCTCTCCCGATAATTTCCAGAGCAGTATCGATCAGTTCACGCGTTATTATGAGAGGTGGAACAATTCTGATTGTTGATAGTCCAGCAGTAATCAGTAGTAATCCATTCTTCCATGATTCAAGCATAATTCTCTCAGCCTCATCAGTGGCAGGTTCTTTGGTTTCTCGATCTCTGACAAGTTCGACTCCTATCATTAATCCTCTTCCTCGAACGTCCCCAATGATTTCAAGATCCTCTCTGAGTTCATTAAATCGTTTCATGATGTAGTCTCCCTGCGTTGTGGCATTCTCCATTAAGTGTTCCTTTTCAATTATCTCTATAACTTTGTTGGCCACGTGACAGGAAATAGGATTTCCCCCGAAAGTTGTTGCGTGAGAGCCATATTCCCAGTCCATCAATTCAGACTTAGCTATCATAGCACCTATGGGAAGACCGGAAGCAAGTGCTTTTGCAGTCGACACTACATCAGGAACAATCCCGAAATGCTCAACGGCAAACCATTTGCCTGTCTTACCTAGACCTGACTGGACTTCATCAGCTAACAGGAGAATTCCGTGCTTATCAGCCAGTTTCTTGAGTCTCTTGAAATAATCAGGTGGAGGAGTAATATACCCACCTTCTCCCTGGATAGGCTCAAAAACAATGGCTGCAACTTCGTCAGGGGGAATAAAAGTATTGAGAACTTCCTCTTCAATGTAGTCTATGCACCAAAAATTGCAGTCTGGATATTCTTGTTTGAAAACACACCTGTAGCAATAAGGATATGGCACATGCGTAACTCCTGGGATTAGAGGAAAGAAGCCCCGGCGATGTTGTATTTTGCTTGCTGTAAGACTGAGTGAGCCTAGTGTGCGGCCATGAAATCCCCTGACGAATGCAATCATACGAGGTCTTCTTGTATGATGTCGAATACATTTGAAGGCAGCCTCTATAGCTTCAGTCCCGCTATTGCACAAGAAGACTTGTTTGTTAAAATCTCCTGGAGTAATTCTTGTCAGGTTTTCAGCCAGGTTCACAAACGGTACATAATAGAAATCGGTTGCGCTGTAGTGAAGAAGTCTCTCAGACTGCTCCCTGATAGCTTGCAAGACTTCAGGATGACCATGGCCCACAGCCATCACTGCTACTCCAGCGTTTAGGTCGATATACTTTTGGACGATAGAAACTAAGCGATTCTACCTGTTCCCATCAATATCGACAACAATTGCTCCTTTAGCCTTATCCGCCACCATCGGATACCAACGCTTGAAGCTTCTACTGACAACTTTTTCATCGCGGGCGACCAATGCTTTTGCTTTTGGTCCCGGGGGCGTCGTACTAATCTTTGGAATTTCCTCACCCATGGTTGAGCACCGATCGGAGATGGAATGAAGAAGTATTAATAGCTTTCCGCCAGCTCAAATAACAAATTCTGAATCTAGTAATCCTGAGTTCGAAAGTCGGAATTGCCATTAACTATTTTATCTAGAAATCATCTAATTCCTACTTGTATGAAATTGACTGTTCGTTTGATTAAAGGCAAGCAAGAATTGGAGCAGGTGCTCAAGATAAGAGAAATTGTTTTTGTTAAGGGTCAGAATGTACCTGTGAAACTGGAACTAGACGGTCTGGATGATGAGGCAACACATGTTATTGTGAAATATGGTGAAAAACCTGTAGGAACAGTTCGTGTAAGATTCCATGGTGATAAGGCCAAGGTTGAGCGACTTGCCGTATTGAAAAGGCACAGAGGAAAGGGCATAGGCAAAAGGGCGTTGAAGTATGCGATAGATTATTGCAGAAGAAAAGGAGTGAAAGAAGTAGTTCTAAACGCTCAATATTATGCCAAAGACTTCTATGAGAAACTGGGCTTTAAACCAAGGGGGAAGAGATTTATGGAAGCAGACATAGAACACATAGAAATGTATCTAGTCCCAAACAGTACTTAGAAAGAATTTGAGGAGCAGAGTTCCATGGTAGACGAAAAGATTGATAAGGGCGGATTCAAAAAGACGGGACATTAGGGTATTGATTCATCTATGGTGATGACTTTGAGCGGGTTACTCTATACAATCCTAAGTACAATGTTCATCAGCTCAATTGCGTTTATAGGAGTTCTTGGTCTATCAATGAAGGAAGAGATGCTCAATAAGGTGCTATTGATTCTTGTTGGCTTTTCAGCGGGAGCATTAATTGGAGGGGCCTTTCTGCATCTACTCCCAGAGGCCATAGACAAACTGCCCACACAAACTGCATTCATACCATTGATTGCTAGTTTTGTTCTCTTTTTTGTGCTCGAAAAACTTCTATGGCGTCACTGTCACAAAGTGGAATGCGACCTACATCCTTTCGCCTACCTGAATCTGATTGGTGATGGATTGCACAATTTTATCGATGGTTTGGTGATAGCAGCTGGTTTTGTTGCCGGTGTACCATTGGGAATTGCCACAACGTTAGCGGTTATATTTCATGAGATTCCTCAAGAAATAGGCGACTTTGGAGTGATTGTTTATGGAGGTATGAGCAAGAGAAGGGCTTTGGTTCTTAATTTTGTGACAGCCCTGTCCGCAGTTTTTGGGGGGGTGCTGGGGTATTTCCTCTCATCATATATTCAAGGATTAGGCACTCTTTTGCTTCCGTTTGCAGCCGGAGGTTTCATATATATCGCTGCCTCGGATCTAATTCCTGAGCTCAATAGGGAACCCAATCCAAGGAGATCGTGGACAGCTTTTCTTGCCTTCATCTGTGGAATATTACTGATGTCAATCACGCTGCTATTCTTTGGTTGAGGATAGATTAATTTCTTCTATTCTTCTATTCTTCTATGTGCCCTTCCATTCGTTCCAGAGCATCCTGCAGAAATAGTTTTAAGGCATCCTCAACTGTGTCTCCTTTGGCAGTATAAATCTCAACAAAATGATCTCTTAATGTGTGAAAGGATATCTCCTCTATCTGTCTAGATACCAATACATTGATCCTCTCTTTAATCAACAAGTTAGACAATCTCAGAGATGCTTTGCTCTCTTTCCCCATATACGGATTATCTCTGATAAAATAGCCCATGATCTGATCCTTCTCGATATCAACTATAGCATAATGTGGGGCTTCTCCAAAATATTCCGAGATTCTCGATTCTAAGCCCCTATTCTCGCCTATTGAAATACCGATTCTGATTTTCCGTGCTTTTGCCGGCTCTACGTGAACGGTAAATGCTCCCAGACTAGATATTTCCTCCTCTAATCTCTTCTCTATGCGATCCGTAATTTCATGAGCTCTTTTCACGTCCAAGATGCCTGATACACCTATAGTGGCTTCTCCAAACACAAATGATCCTGACTTCCTGAGCTTTATCTCTTTTATTTCTTTTACTCCCTCGACTTTTGAAACAAGTGCTCTTATGGTTTCCTGGACCTCTGGATCTGTCCATGCATCCAGCATCAATAATGATGCGTCTTTAGCAGATAATATTCCTATCCTCAGAATCACTATCGAGAATATTATACCCGCGATCCCGCCTGCATAGAGAAATCCTGCGTACGAAAAGATGAGACTGAGAAAAACTAAGCTGGATTTCAAAATGTCTGTTTTTCGCTCCTTGGCATTAGTCATCAGTATTTCAGAGTCAATCCTTTTTCCGACTCTGTCAAGGAAAAAGAATATCACAAAAGAGATGACAGCTGATCCTGCTGCCGTTATTAGAGCTAGAAGCGGCAGCCTCAATCCCACGGGCTCAAGGATTTGCATTATGCTCTCTCTAAATAGCTCTACTCCGATAAAGACTATGAAAATGGATACAAGAAGGCTCACAAAAGTCTCCACTCGATAGTATCCGTACGGGAATCTTTCATCTGGACTTCTCTGAGAGATTCTTAATCCAAACCATGAGGCAGATATTACAAAAATATCTGAGAAGGAATCAAATGAATCACCCATCAATGAAAGACTTCCAGACAGGATTCCAGCGACAAACTTAATGATAAAGAGGCCAATTGTGGCGAGCGCTGTGTAAGCTGTTAGTCTTTCTCCCTCTTTAAGACGCTTTGCGCTTTCTCCCTGCAATCTGTTTCTGTTTGCTTTCATATCTGGCATCTTTCACCATCTTGATTCTTGTTGCCTTATATTACAGTAATTGCTTTAAAAGGGCGCAGCAAGTTTAGTCAGTCTTTTGTCTCCTATAGCTTTTTCCTAAAAAGGTTGAAGAATCATCTAGCTCTGGATTTTCTTAGAGGTTGGAAAAAGAACTGACTTTATGTGCTTTGTACCCTTACTGCCGAATATCTCATTGGCTAGATCATTGATTTGCTCCACTCTTCCTTTCACCATAATGACTTCCAGACAATTCTCCCAATCAAGATGAACATGAAGCGTAGAGCTTATAACATCTTCATGATGATGTTGAGTGTGTGTCAATGCATCAGAGGCTCCCTTAATAGTATGATCAAAAAGAACGATTAGAGTACCAACTTTGTCGCCTCCAGTTCCCTGTAATTCCTTGTATTCTGAAACAAAATTCCTAATAGCATCCCTAATTGCTTCGGATCTATTGGTGTAGCTACTCTTTTCAATTATGGAGTCGAACTCACTCAGCAATTCTCTTGGCA
>JBHLPJ010000171.1:0-2846 GCA_048939565.1 Promethearchaeota archaeon | reverse complement strand
GTGGCCTGTCTTAGGCAGAGAGATACCTTTCGCTTTGTCTGGAGGGAAGTGTTCTCTAAAGAACACAAAGGCATAGTTTTAAACTCTGTGCAAAGAATTCTTGGTATTATCAATGGGAATAGAAGACCTGAACCCACAGGAAGAACTCGTAAGTGCACTACCTGTAGATTCAAGAAGGACTGTGAGGTCCATTTGAAAAGATCCTCAAATGAGCAATGATTCTTCGCTTTTTTATGAACTTGCTGCTTGTTTATGATACCTCTTCAAAGAGATTCCCTGTTGTTTAATTATTAATAAAGCTCTGAATAGCATGTTTTGCTTTTCAACCACTCCTCTAACTTGCAAACCAGAAAAATATAATAGAAAATACGGGGATATTAAGATGCAAAGTTGATTCCGGGGGGAATTTGGATAGTGGCAGGAGAAAAACCAACATCGGATTGGACAAAGGAGCTCTTCGAGGAATCTCCATACCTTTACCTTGATACACTGAAGGAGCGCATCTCTCAGGCGAGCAGGGAAGTTGATGTTCTTCTAATGCGTCTCAAAGAACAAGGGTTCAGAGCTGAGAATATCCTCGATCTCAACTGCGGCATTGGAAGACACTCGGTAGAATTGGGAAAACGGGACATTTCAGTATTGGGGACGGACTTATCACCATACTACATTGAAATTGCCAAGAAACGAGCAAAAGAAGAGAAAGTAAGTGGTAAGGTCCGTTTCCGAGTAGCAGATATGCGAGAAATTGCTCAGGTTCTTTCCGGTGAGGAATTATTCGACGGAATCATTAATCTCTTTACCTCATTTGGCTATTACGATGACGCAACTAATGAGGACATTCTACGTCAGTGTTCCGAACTCGTTCGCCCCGGAGGATTCTTTTTCCTAGAAGTCATCAATAGGGATTGGGTTATTGCCAACTTCCAGGAACGAGGTTTTTCGTGGTTCAGAGATATGGTTGTTTTGGAGGATAGCCGTTTTGACCCAAATACTTCGCGCATGCATGACATCTGGACATTCTTGATGAGAAAAGATGATACAAGATTTGCTCTGGAAAAGCAAATTACAATTGATCATCGCATTTGGAGTCTTCATGAGCTTATTGAGACGTTTAATAAAACTGGCTGGCAATTCAAAGCTGTCTGCCCTGGGTTCCATGAGAAAAAGAGTGAAATTCCCCTACTTGAATCAAGAAACCTGCTATTCATTGGAAAAAAGCAAGAAATGACTCAAAAACTTGGCTGAACCCACTCTCCTATATATTTAAGCTCCGAGGTGGGGAGCTCTACAAGTACCAATAAGATAAGGAGAGATGAAACATGAAATTTCTGTTGGTTCTTAAGCTCAAAGAAAGGCCTCCGATACCTACGGAGAAGTTCCTTGAAATGGTGGTGAAGGAATGGGAAACAGCGCTTCAATTTCGGAAGGAAGGGAAAGCGGACATAAATTACGGTCTGGCTGGGCAAAAGGGTGCAATGGCAATATTCAACGCAGAATCTGGGGCCGAATTAGACGCGGATCTGATGAAACTGCCCCTTTACGGGTGGTTGGATATCGAGATCTACCCATTGATGACCGCTGAAGAGGTACTGACACGGACGAAGAAATTCCTAGAAGCTGTCAAGGCACGGAAGTAGACATTGCGGCAACAAAACTTTTCTGAATTAGAAGACCAAGAATCAAACTCTTTTTTTGCATGTAAGTCTCAATCAACTCAAAACATGCTTTGCCGGTTTGAATCATAATCAATTGTTGCCAATTCTATAAAGAATAAGAATTAGGTGATTAATCACCCGGCTCAGAGTCGAGTTCCTTTTCCAGCTTCTCAAGATGATTTGTTACAGCTGCACGAATCAAGTCTGCTCGAGAAGAATATCCGTACTTCGCAACGATTTTCCGATGCTTGATGATTTTATCGATGTAGTTGATCATTTCTGTTGGTAATGCAATGGTTGTGTGTTCTCTAGGCATTGTAAACACCTTCAGAATTAGCATAATAAACTGGTTTTCATATTTAACTCTTGTGATACAATCCGAATCACTCATCTATTTGATCTAAGATTTGGTTAAATAGAAAGATTTATCTAAAACTTTGTCTATAAATGTCTTGACAAACATATTTGTGATCCTTTTGCTACAAGATCACAGCATGTCTGCCTCGAAATAGTGTCATCGGGGAGAGGGGGAGAGGGGGAAAACCTAGAGATCTCTTCTTTCAATTGATTTTCCTATCCGGCAAAAGGAGTGTTGAGTGGAAACTAGAGAATTCTAAAATCTTCCTTTATCGTGTTTAGAACTACTCGTGTGTTAGTTCTTTCAACATATTCCATGCTCAAAATTCCTTTAATGAATTTATTCAATTCTTCTCTCGTTTTGAACTTCGCCAAAACTATTGCATCTGTTGTGCCTGTGACATCGTAGACTGCCAAAGCATTCCTAGATTTTGCGATTTTCTTCTCAACTTCTATTAGTTTTCCCTTGGATATGGTCAGTTCTATGATTGCAGCGATGTCATATCCGAGCTTTTCGTGATCATAGATCGCACTGAAGTGCTTTATTATCCCTTGATTTTGCAGGGTGTTTATTCTAGTGATAACGGTGTTTGTTGATATACCGATGCGTTTACCCATTTGCCGATAAGACAATCTTGCATTTAAGGCAAGTAGTTCCATTATCTTAACATCCGTTCCGTCAAGTTCCATTTTACATCACCAATATTGAACATTCATCACTTCCCATTACTAATGACTTTACATTCATATAACTTTTACTTATTAGGATTTATATATATCCTCAATCAATTAAATACAATGAAAATATGCTCGTAAGGAATAAAGATTAGGAGG
>JBHLPJ010000046.1:0-9092 GCA_048939565.1 Promethearchaeota archaeon | reverse complement strand
TTAGATTTGAATTCCTTTCCAATGCGGAACGCGTGTCCAAGGTGTTCGCCGACTCTCCAATAATTATCATCATAGACCGAATATATGATCGGCTTGATCTTTTTTATGTCTGGCAAACCTTTGGTAAGATATTTTTCTTCAGCATAGACTTCTACAATCTCTCCAATGAAAATCTCATCTATTCCTCCAAAGAATAGATTGACGATGAGTCTGCACTCAAGATTAACAGGACATTCCATTATCATGGGTGCTGTTTTGAGTTTTCCATAGAACGTCTCAAATATGTTTGATTTATCCACTTTGTGTCCGGAGACTATGCCACAGTAGTCTGTTGCTTTTACCATTTCCTCTGACGGAATATTGACACTAAAGGTTTTGTTTTCATTAATTCCGATGTTTGTATAGTGACTTTTGGCCGAAGCAATCGAAATCATGGGTGGTTTGAAGTTAACGATCCCACAGTATGCGATTGCCTCGTAATTTGGCTTATTCTTCACATTTGCCCCAACCAGTGTGGTAGGCATGGGGTACAAGAAGTTTTTGGCTCCGATTTCTCTCTTTTTCATGTCTCTTTCCACCTCTTTGAAGGATATCACAACTCATGACTTGCTGCGTTTGATCCTAGAGACATCCTGTTCATTTCTATGAGAGTTCTTCATTCCGAGATAGCAAATCAGAATTAGGTCTAATGATATAACATGGTCAAGATTCGCAAGTCCTTAAGAGTCTTTCGTTTCTCAAATGACATACGACAAGGATTAAATCCATATTATGCAAAATACTACATCATGCATAAAGATACCGAAATTGCTGAAGTTGCATTTCAAGGCGAAAGGGGAGCATATGGCGAGGCAGCTGCCTTTCTCTTCTTCGAAAAAGAGATTCGAGTTAGACCTTTTGAAAAACTCTCTGAAGTTTTTGACGCCGTCGAAGAGGGACAGACAGATTTTGGGATAGTGCCAGTCGAAAACTCTTTGGCTGGAAGTGTTGGTGAGACTTATGATTTACTTCTTGACTCCAGACTTAAGGTCTGTGGCGAAATAGATTTTGAGATTGTTCATTGTCTGATAGTTCATCCGGGCGCAGTATTGAGTGAGATTGAAACGATTTATTCGCATCCCCAAACTCTGGTTCAATGCAGGAAATTCCTGGAGAGTCTGGAATGCGAATTGGTTCCGACTCATGATACTGCAGGTAGTGTGAGAATTATAAAAGATCAGAATCTTGTAAAGGCGGGAGCAATTGCGGGCAAGAAGGCTGCAGAAATAAACGGATTAGAGATCATCCGGGAAGGAATAGAAGACATACCTCACAATTGTACTCGTTTTTTCATCTTGTCTGAAACAGATTCCCCTCCGTCCGGAAAGGACAAGACGTCAATAATCTTTTCCATAAAACATACTCCTAGCTCTCTTTTTAATGCATTAAGAGAATTCGCTGTCAGAAAAATTAATCTTACAAAAATAGAATCAAGGCCAACGAAACGAAGGCCTTGGGAGTATGATTTCTACCTGGATTTTGAAGGTCATAAAGGGGATAAGAAATGCCAAATAGCACTAAGAAACTTGGAAGAAAAATCTATCTTTGTCAAAGTCTTGGGATCATATCCGAAATCTCAATGACGTACAACATGAAGAGGTTAACAGATTGCTAGAAGCAATTATATTCGATCTCTACCTGACACTTATCGATTTATCGAAGGCCAAACCTGAATATCTTCACAGAGCTGCTTGGCGAACCCTACGTAATCTTGGCCATTCTCTAGATTATGGGAGGTTTGTCGAAACAGTCGAGAAAGTGTACCAGAAGTGGAGGAAGTATCGCCTTGAGAATCTTGTGGAGGTAAATCAACGCTTATGGTGGTTTGAAATACTGAGAAAAATGGAGATTAGAGCAAACCCCCATATTGTCGAAGAAATAGTCCAGGAAAGACACCGGGTTTTCGGGGAAAGAATTACATTATATGATGATGTGGAGGATGCACTGAAATTGCTGAAAAAGCAAAATAGACATCTTGTCATAGTCTCAAATAGCTCAGACGGATTTTTCGCCAGAGATGATATTAAGCATCTGGGCTTAGACCAGTATATCGATCTGATCGTTATGTCTGGAGACCTTGATTCACGAAAACCTGACCCGAAGATTTTTAGACATACTCTAAACATCCTGGATGTTCGGCCGAATCAATCAGTCATCGTGGGAGACGATCTGGAAGCAGACATCAGGGGGGCGAAAAATGTGGGTATGTACTCAATCTATCTGAACAGATACAACGAAAAAAGAGATTCAGATATTAGACCCGATGCACAAATATCGAATTTGAGTCAACTTCAAGAAGCTCTGTCTGATATTGAAAAAAGGGAGGAAAAATGAACAATTATGAGAGGAATTAATCTATAAAAGAATCTTGGTTCATCACAAGGCCGGGAATAGTCAACAAAGATCGAAACTTGGATCGCAGGCTGATGAACGGCCTAATGTTGGCGGGATTCCTTCAGAAGAATATTGCTTTCTTTATGCCTGCAGGTTGTGGGTTGATCTATCTGGTATTCTTCGTTTTTCTCTTTTGCTTCCTTTTTCTCTTCCTGGTTCCCGGTTCTGTCTTCTTCTGTCCCCTTTTGCTTGTCCTTTTTTTTGTTGTTGTCCGTTTTCTTGTTGGAGTGACCTCTTCGGCAGCCGCTTCAGAGGCTTCTATCAGAGATTCCTCTGGAGGCATCTCAACAGTCATTACCGATAATTCCTCAGACCTAATAGGCGAGACTAATACTTGGCCAATTGGCTCGTTGTATTGTGCTTGCAGTCCTCTTATTAGATCTTGAGTACTCTTTACGTCAATAGGTTCCGACGGTGTACGTCCTTTTCTGATCTTTGAACGAAGTTTACGTATCTTTCTAACAATAGGAGGGTACTTGAGATAGTGACCCCAGAGGATATAGCCTCCAGCCCCGCCTACTGCTGCCACCACTATTGGCAAAGTGATCCAGTCTAAGAAAAGCCACCCAGACTGTGGTAACCCTTCAACATTGATGTCGATCCCAAGGTTTGCAGCCTCATAGTCGAGAGTCTGATTTCCAATCTTGATTGCGATCAAATAGGAACCAGCTGAAACGGCCGTTGATATTGTAACCGTGCCTACGTAACATTCATCCGATGCATCCATTGGATGCCAGATTGATTCATTCTCCCAGCTTAATTGATAGAGAACTTGCATACCAGTCACAGCCTCAGCCGTGTAATTATCCACTAATCTCACTGAAATCATAAAAGAAGAACCCTCGTAAACGGATGCTTCTGAACCTACTGGATGTATTACTTCAAAAGTCGCTGGCCGGATTAGAATGGATTGGGTTCTAGTGTTTGCAACCTCAGCTTTTCCAACCCAACCTACATCAATACTATAGTCCCCAGCGCTAGAGCTTGTCAGATTAAAAGAGATATAGTCAAATTGAATTATGCCTGAAGCGTTGGGCACAATTGTCTGCTGTGCGAAAATTGATTGCTGGGGATCATAGACTGTCAGAATCGCCTTTCCTGCATTCAAAGCTAAGTGGCTCGAGTTTATGATGAAAATGACTCTAAATAGATCACTCAGGTGTACCTCAGAACCATTAACCCATCCTGTTCCTTCCGAAGTCTGCGTGAAAACTTCTAATGCGTAGTTGGGTGAGTCTCCGAATATTTGCCACTCACCAAACAAAGCTTCGGTCAATCCCATATCTTTACCAGCGTGCTCTGCATCGATAATTATTGTTTTACCACTGGGTGAAGAGACAACAGTCGCATTTAGCCCTAATTGCTCTTTCAGTAGTGGATCCAGCACGCTGGAAACATTCCAGTCTAATGGTAGTGAGATGTTGAAGTATTTGTAGTCATATGGATAGTATGGGTGAATAGCGTCAAAAATGCCTGTCCAGTTGACATCTGAATCAGGTGAGGTCTGAAAATTCAGATTAATGGATTTATTGGAAACAGCTTTAGTAGTAGTGTCAAAATTAACCGAGACCGACGAATTCGACCAAATTTCGATCTCAATCTGATTAGACCAATTTCCTTCGATACTGACAATGCCGCTTTCAGGAACTGAATAGTTCTGTGTGGGTTCAAGTACATCTCTAATCTGTAGGTCATATTCTGAACCCACTGCAGGTACGGTCAATATCAACGAAACATAGCTGAAATAAGCTGTAACTTGTTGCGCCAATTTTCCCCCTCTATATTCAACACCTAAAGATAAATTCAATAGGCCAGGCAAACTGCTATTGAGTAGTTCAGAATCAAGATCGACTTCGAATATGTGCCAATTTGGAGTAGGGGAGTCATTAGGGTCTTCAAATCTGGCTATTTCAACTCTTTGATTACCAACGTCCACAAATAGACGCGCATTGTTAGGATTTTGGCTTTGGTAATCACGGCTGAAGTTGAGAATCACCTTGGCTCCAACAATACCCCCACTAGTTATGTTAACCAGTTGTCGCCATGCCCCATAATCCCCTATTGCGTCCTCAACTGAGAGTCCTGTTCCCTTGGCTGTGACCTCGACCGTGTCTGTAATGTTGTCGTACGCAGCTGTAAAACCTACTTCATTCTTACCTCCTGTTTCGTTGTTAAACTCGTATGCCGTCCA
Source organism: Promethearchaeota archaeon (assembly GCA_048939565.1). Classification (GTDB taxonomy): domain Archaea; phylum Asgardarchaeota; class Odinarchaeia; order Odinarchaeales; family JBHLKK01; genus JBHLKK01. Next base: position 4,468 of record JBHLPJ010000046.1, on the reverse strand, counting down.
GTTGACGGGGAGTGATGAGTTCGTGGGATCGGGTATGGTAAAATTCTCGTTTACAGTCCAATTTTCAATACTAAAGCCTGTGAAGAAATGTAGTGTGATTTCTACCGCATTATAACCAGGTGTTATGACGGTTTCCGGCAGTTGAGACCAAGAGGTGGTAGCCTCCACAGTTCTCTGCCCATAATCTCCGACAGCATATTCTGTGATGTCGAGAGGTCCGCCAATACCGCTAAAATCTGGTAAGCTGCCGTTTTGTGCCAAGACTCTAGGGTAGAAGGATACTACGGCTAAATAGGAAAATGCAAAAAGCAGTACAAAAAATACGCCGTAAAATCCTTTTCTCATGATTAAGAATCTATACAGGATACTATAAATGTATTTCGATATTATGACGATCTTTTTGCAAATTCCTTAGCCACATCCAAAACAACTTTAAGATATCTGCAAATATTCCATTGAGGTCGCAAATCTGAAATCTCTCTACTAAAGAAATCACATTTTCCAAACATTGGATCAAAAACCTGAATTGTGACAATATGTCATCCGATTCCCTACCAAGAAAAGAGGTCCCTTTCAAAGACATTTAAGAAAAAGGGATTTGCGTAAGGGGGAAAAGCCCGGTATCAGGTTTTTCACTTCATAGTCCTAATCCAGAAAAAGTAGTACATGGAGAAAGCGTAGTTCCATCAGCAGCTTCCTCAAGTTGATATTTGGATCTCGGGAAGCAGCGAGCTAAATGAAATCGTTTTGATTGTTATCTCCTTCTTCTTCGTCTCCTTCTGATTACTTGATCACCACGATAGATGTAGTAGGTTCTCCGTTTCCTTCTTCTTGTTTTGCCTATTTCGTCAACGCGCAAAAAAATGTCTTCGGCTGCCACATCTGCATGTTTCTTCTTTGAGCCAGGCTTTCCTATGTGTATTATGCTTTCTGCTAGCCATCGTGGTTTCTTATCCAACTTGATCGTTAGTTTCTTCTTCCTTAGGAAGCCTTTCCGGGCATCGATGATTTCGCCACGCAAAACAACTGGTTCACCACTTTCAGTCCAAGTACCTTCGATCTCTGCATCTACGTCCCATTTTGCTCTATCCTCGTAGCGCTTATACCAATCAATAGCTTTTTCTAACTCATCGCCTCTAAAATATTCCTTCGGACGAGACATCTGCTCACCCCAAACGGTTTTGTATTGATTATCATAGTATTTGAATAAAAAGGTTTTGTAATACGCTCTTTAATTAGTCTGTTTTATTATAGATTTGCTATCCACCAAAAACAAGAAATCCTAAGCTTATATTAGCTATCTTAGGAGGCACGTTAAGTTTTTTAATGCATATTTCTAACCTATTGGGGGATGGAGGAAAAAATATGCTCCTTATTGTGCTAGCAATCATAGGTGTTATTCTTTTCTGGCTCCCTACTCTTCTGTCTAACTGGATAATACTTATCAAGGGAAGATATCCTGCAGAATCCACAAGAGGACAGGAACAGGATTTTGAACAGAACAGGTTAAAATCTGTTAGGCACGTTATGTTCTCAGTGTTTGGAATTGTCAGGCTTGTCCTTGCTATTATCCTTGTGGCCATAGTGCCGATTTTCTTTCTTATGATAACTATCCCGCTGTACATCTTACTCATTTTATCTGCCAGAGTCTTGATATACGGCGGTGGGGCAATTTTCCACTCCATAAGAACTATGGGCAAGAAATCGGTGATGGCAGTTGGCATATTGTTGATTGTTTCTCCGGTCGGTTTTTTCGGGATATATAGTCAGGTTCAGCAGGTTTCAAATGCATATTATTTTCAAAACAGCTTCGTAGTTTCACAGTCTGGCTATCTATTTGATTCTCAAATATCCCCCGACCTTGTTCGACTCATAACCCCCGAACTAGCCTGGTCGATCGCTGAACAAAGGATGGCTGAATTTGGAAGTAATATGGAAATAAAATCGATCCACATAACTACAAGGAATAATGCCCTTGTCTGGGTAGCAGCTATTGGCTCGACAAATATACTAGCCGAAAACTACATCGCTGGATTGATTGTCATTAACGCAAATGATCCGACATCTTCTCCTGAGGTTTTGCACACACAGTTCAGAACAGGAGAGAACCTCTTCTGGACTGCAGACTCTGTTTTTAGAAGCTATCTAGAAAATCCTCAATTCCTCTATGGAAGAGCTTACACAACGTGGTATGCTGGCGAGCCTGTTTTGGTTCAAACCAGATATGAGATTGGATTTGACCTGATCACTCGCGCAAAGGGAGTCATAGTGTATGATACAGAAGGAATCAAGATAGGGGAATATGATGCAGATAACATTCCGAGCTGGATTACACAACCTTGGGATGAATCCTGGTTAATTAACCATGTATCTCGATGGGGGGATTTAAAGAGAAATGGTGATTTTGATTATTGGGCCGGTGGATTTTTATTCTTTATACCTCCTAGCAGAGATCGCGTTGCCATTTCCGAAACACCACGATTTATTGTCAATCCGGATACCAATGATGTTAATGCTCTCATATTCGCGCATCCAGCAACTTCTGATAGAACGCTCGCAGGAGTCTTTAAAGCTACAAGAAGTGGAATTTTCTACTATGACTATAGATTTGAGAACTACATAAGCGGAATTACAGCAGAAGACCTGATAGAGGGCAAAATAGCCCAGCCTGCCCAGGGTAGATATTATTCTGCCATGCCAATGCTTTATCCATTAAATATATCCCCATCAGAGAGCAGACTGGTCTGGTACGTACCCCTGTACTGGCAAGAGGGGGGTTACTTTGAGGGGGAATTCATCGCCGGGAACACAATCATATTTGCTGGTCTAGGTCTGGTTGATGCAAAGGATATCAGCTATATATTGTTGAATACTGATATTGAAGGTCTGGATGGCGAGGACATTGTTACGGCGACACAAAATGAATTCATTGCTCTTTTCAGCAGCATAACCAATGTAACAGCAGCCTTTACGGTAAACAATGTCTCAAGTTATGAGCTAGACGGGGATACCCACATTGTACTAGGCACAAACAATACGCAATATCCTTACATAGAAGGTACTGCGGAGGATCTGGCACCGCCTGAATGGTATGAATTACTTCAGACAACTCCCGGCGATACTGTCACAGTAACACTTACAAAAATTGGCGAAGTATGGAGAATAATTCAGTTTGACAACCTAAACATATAGGATAGCTACGGATTCTCGTTATCGCTCTTTCTTCTCATATGGTGGCGGTGATGTGGTTGACAATAAGAAAGCTTATCGATGCATTGCAGTCTTTTTAGGCAATCACTTAAGGTAGCCCTTCGCCTCTTTGGCCCACTTCTTCAATCTTTCTGCGGAAATGCCCGTCTCCTCAGCTATTATGTCCATATCCATATTTACGAGATCTTCAAGAGAGAGTAGACCAAAATCAATTAGTTTTTTGGCTATGCTTGTCCCGAGTCCTTTAAGGATGGTAAGCTCTTCGATCGCTTGCGCCTCAATTTCCTTTTCACTAATCTTATCTTCAATCTTGGGTTCTTCTTTCGTTGGCTTCTTCTTCGGTGGCTTCTTTGCAGGTTTCTTTACAGGCTTCTTTGCAGGTTTCTTTACAGGCTTCTTTGCAGGTTTCTTTACAGGCTTCTTTGGTGGCTTCTTTATTTCTTCCTTTGCCTTCTCTATCTTTTTGACCTTCTTAACTTCTTTTGGTTTCTTCTTCTTTGGTTTCGGCTTTGGTTTTGGTGTTGGTTTTGCCTTCTCGATCTTCTTTTCAGCTTCAGTCTCCAGGATTTCCTTGATCCTCTTAAGATATTCTTTTAGCCGCCTTACATTTGTCTCATTTAAGGTTTTTCTCCTTCTATCGATAGGAATAAGCATCCATTTGGCTTCGTTAACGGTAATATCTGCTTTATCAAGTTCAACCAAGCTGAATCCTCGTCCTAGTCGTTCACCGACTCTATTGCCTGGAGGTCTAACAAAAGGCCTAAGGGTCTCAGTCATTTTCCACACCTTGAAAGGTTAAACTATTGTGAGTAACTAAGTCGTGCCCTATAAAAAGATTATCAGGTTAGCTTTATTTCTACCCCTTTTCTCTCTTTTACAGCATTCCTATAGACAATTAGGGCCGCAGCTGCATCTTGGATCGCCAATCCAACACTCTTAAAGACAGTTATCTCTTCCATACTCACTCTTCCCTGCTTTCTGCCGGTGACAATCTCTCCCAGATCTGCATAAATGTGTCTTTCATCGATCTCTCCCAATTCCATAGGAATTATTACGTCACCCGCTTCTGCCAGTGCCGCTTCTATAGAATCAACAACAACCTTGGATTTCTTTATGGTCTTCGTGTCAAGCTCTCTGGTTTCAGGAGTAAAGGCTCCAATGGCATTTATGTGAGCACCTTCGATCAGCCAATCCCCGTCAAAAACTGGCACCTTGGACGTTGATGCTGTACAAATAATATCAGCTTCTTTCATAGCTT
>JBHLPJ010000045.1:0-9236 GCA_048939565.1 Promethearchaeota archaeon | reverse complement strand
ACACACTTGGCTCAATTAATGAATAATAAAGGAACAATATTGGCTGTGGACCGCTCTCCATCTCGTTTGCAGAAACTAGAACATCACGTTCAGAGATTAGGTATAACCAATGTCAAGATTCTCAGACAAAATGCCCTTAGACTGGCTGAGGAATACTCTTTAAAAGCTGATCGAATATTGATCGATCCTCCTTGTTCCGCTCTCGGTCATCGTCCTAAACTATATGAGACTAAAACAAAGAATGAGATTCTAGCATGCGCAGCGTATCAAAGGCAGTTTCTTGGTGTAGCTGGGAAACTAATAAAAAAAGGCGGAATTATTGCTTATAGTACTTGCACTTTATCAGTGGAAGAAAACGAACTCAATATTAAACATGCGGTGGAACACTTCGGATTTTCTGTTCTTGATCAAACCTATTTCTATGGTTCACCTGGTGAACTGCGAGAGGAATTCCCTCAAGCCAAGCATTTACAGCGATTCTATCCAGATTTACATGATACACCGGGATTCTTCGTTGCTTTAATGAAGAAGATTTAGATACGGCGTCGATTTTCGTGAATGGCCTACAATCAAATTGCAGTTACTTTTATTACGCAACGTAATGGTACACCGTCAATTTCGTCAGTACCTGTTTTGTTTGCTATGACAATGGCACCAACAACCCTCGTATTTGTCTTTTTGGAGGCATTGGATATTTCATTTATCATAATTCCACTTGTGATTACATCATCTACAAGTAGAATCTTCTTTCCATAGACATCCCCGAAGTTTGAATCTACCACGCTAAGATGCTGTTCGTCCTTTTTTCCCTCGGCACTATATCTCCACCTAATGATCGCCAACGGTTTTTCTAGCTCTCGGGCAATGATAGCAGCCAGCGGTCCGCCGTCAGCATCTACTCCTGCGATCATATCCGGCTCTTCAATGGTTCCATCTGCCATGGCTTCGTCTACCAGATTGGCAAGCATTATTCCCATAAGTTCAACACGCCCAGGATCTCTTCCTATGGTGCTCCAGTCGACATATACGTCCTTTGGCTCGGCCCTTCTTACACCTTTTTCTGCCTTAACTACTAGCCATGTTGCGGTATCGGTTTGTACATTCAATATATCCGCTATTTCCTCTGTTGTCAAACCCTTACTCTTAAGATCCTTGGCCTTTTCTATCAATTCTTCCAATCCACTCATTTGTATTTCTCCACCTAAGGAAATCAATATCGATTTATTCACTCTATTATCTTATTCTTGGTTCCTTTAAGACTATCTCCATCCATATTTCCCTCTAAGGGGAACAAAAGCTACTCCACAAAGTCTCTTTTTGTTTATTCCTTTGCTGGTCTTTTCGGCTAAGATAAGATCCTGCCACAGATGTTGTTGTCCTATTGGTATAACTAGTTTTCCCGTTTCCTTCAATTGTTCAATCAATGGCTCTGGTATTCTTGGACCTGCTGCTGTTACGAGAATGCGGTCAAAAGGTGCCTCCTCTTGAAGACCACATGTCCCATCCCCTACGATAACTGTAACTCTATCACCATATCCTGCTCTTTCTAGATTCTTCTTGGCGAACTCTGCTAACTTTGGTATCCTCTCAATAGAGAACACATGTCCCTTCTTATCGGCGTCTTGTGGAGCCACAATCTCAGCGCATATCGCCGCATGATAGCCTGAACCTGCACCGACTTCCAACATCTTATGCCCTATGTGCAGATCCAGAATTTCTGACATCATAAGAACCATATGAATTGCAGATATGGTTTGCCCATGTCCTATCGGAAGAGGAGTATCTACATAGGCTTCATTCCTCAAATCTGCCTTCACAAATTCCTCCCTTGGAACCTTAAGGAATGCTTTTATTACTTCAGGATCACTTACTGCCCCCGATTTCTTTAATCGTTCTATCGTCTTTTGCTTTTCTTCTAATGAACGCTTATTTGACAAGGACTTCACCGAGATTTAATAAACTGGATGGCTAGGAACAATAATACCTTATCTTTAATTAATTTAGCGTGTTAGGATTAATAAAAAGACTGTGAGGCAATCAATTGACTAAAGTAGTTGAGGTCGTCAAAGCGCGTGGCCATCCCAATATAACTGCAACACACAGAACTACTTTTGAATTGACTATGGATCCTACAGTCGGAAAAAGAGGTACTTGTGTCATTGGAGTAAACGCCAACAGATCGATAAAAGATCTAAGTCCCAATTTCAAAGAATTCGCGCGTTGTAAACACACAAAGATCCAGGTAGTTCTTAGCGTTGGTAAGTTCGAAGAAGTGATAACTGGATATGGCCATCCTGATCTGACTTTTTCACACCCCTCAGACATGGTCGGACGCAAAAGCGTTTTTACTTGCAGACGTACTCTCATGATTAGAGCGGATAAAGCAGCTATTGATCTGAATCGCAAAATGATTTCTCTTCTGAAGGATCCTCAACAACTCATCACTTCTACCATTACTATCTGAGGAGTTCTGTTACTTTATCTTGATATCTAATCCTACATGCCATTTGAAAGGTGCACTTTCTTTGATTTTCCTCCCAGAAATGCCTATCAATCTTCTTCCACAAGCCTCGATTTTGCGTGGCATCTCAGCTACAGCTTCCTCAACTGGTGTATTTGATGATCTGAACTCATAGTAGTGTAGGGTTCCTCCGCTGGGTCTAGTGGCTAAACATGCCACATCCAAATGCCGGCTCGCTCCTTCGGGAAGGTTCATGATCACTCTGTCGACCATTCCCCGATAATTTTCCTCGACTATTCTTCTGGCTTCTCCCAAGACAGGGGTAACCAAGCTATTAACCCGGTTCATCAAAATATTCTGCCTTAGATAATGAAATGCATGTGGATTGATATCAATCGCATATACATCAGCCCCTTTGGTCTTTGCTATCAAGACTGAGAAAGGTCCGACACCAGCAAACATATCTAGCACTATCTCTTTAGGCTCGATCTGAGCCGCTACTCTTCCCCTTTCTGTAGATAGACGTGGGCTGAAATATACCTTTGAGACATCCAGCTGGTATACACATCCGTGTTCACGATAGGTTGTTTCGGTTTTGCCCGCTCCTGCAATGTGTTCTAGCGCTCTAGTCCTGTACTCGCCTCCTATGATACCAACCTTTGCAAATACAGAATTTATGTTTTTATTAACAGCAATCAATGCTTCTCCGATTTTTCTCTTTATACTTCCGAGCTCTGCGGGTATTTCAATTACTGCAATGTCTCCGATAATATCAAATGCTCTGGGGAGCAACTCAAGCTGAGAAGATGTAAGCTTATTAGTTAAGAATTCTTTCAGGTTCTTAGGCTTTTTCTCTGTTCTAGTTTCAAGGCTTCTATTGATCATTCCGTATTGGCCTATCTCTTCTGAGATTTTCTTATCTTCCTCCGAAGAGGGCTTTCTTATTAATGGAATATATAATCGAACGTCATCACTTTCGATTTTCCAGTTTTCATTAAAAAGTCCCAGTATTTTCAGGATTTTCCTTGCTTCTTCTCCTCTATCCTTTACAACGCTCAAACATAAAACAGAGTCCATTAACCACACCAATTACATGGGTCAAAAATGGCGGGCCCGAGGGGAATTTCAGCCAGTTCTTATTGAAAAGGCATTTGAACCCCCGATTCAGCTCAGCTCATTTGCATGGCAGATCTGCTGGCTTAGAAGGCCAGCGCCCTATCCTGGCTAGGCCACGGGCCCTTTAAGAATAAAGTATTAATGTTGCTTTTAAAAGTTAATGCAGGAGTAACTTAGGTCAGTTTAGACTCATATTCTTATTAGCTTTCTTTTGCTCTTTCGCACAATATGCCCTGCCAAATCCACTACCGCGTTTGCATTATCTATAATGATTCCATCGCTGCTGGCTACGATATCTCCTTTGCTTAGGACTTCTCGATCGGGTTGCTTTACTGCTCCTGCGTCGCCTTCTAATCTGTATTCCGCTAATCTTTTCCTTACCGTCCTTGCCAGCTCTCCACTTTTGCTTATTGGCTGATCAAAATAAAACAAGGTTGTTCTCGGAAAGCATTTCACCAATAAATCTAAAATCAGCTCTATCGCGTCATACGTTACATCTGTTACCTTATAGTTGCTAAATACGCCTGAAATATCACGTAAGACCCCATCGTCACAATCAATGATTGGCAATTTATTGAGCATACTTTCGACAACTATTATCTGATTGTATCCGTCTATTGCCAATACTCTGTCTTTGATCCCTTCTACTGAAGTAAGCTTATTCTTTCTTTTCTCTGCGTCTTGTGGGGGATATATAGCTCTGAAAAGAATGTGCCGTTCTTCATTATCCAACAAATATTTATCCCCAACAAGATTCAAGGCGCTTGTTCTGCCGTAGCCCCTGCTTAGTAAGTATCTAAGATCCTTTGCAGCTTCTTTCATATTGGATAAATCCAGCGGCTTATTTTTCTTCATGTCGCCTTCTCTTCTATGATTTTTGACGCTCTTTTGATGGCATCGTCAACTTTATCGATCCTCGGCCCTCCCCCTTGACCTAGATCGACTTTTCCACCGCCTTTTCCCCCTAAAACCTGGGCTGCTTCTCTTGCTATTTCCCCAGCATCTATTCCTTTTTCGATAGCTTCTTGGCCAGCCATCACAACTATACTGACCATATCTGCTAAATTACACAATACTACAACAATGTTGGACCTTTCTCGCGTAAGACTTCCTGCAGTTTCAATTAATTCCTTGATGCTTTTGCCGTGAGTTGTTTTACCGACAAATGCAAAATCTCCGATTTTTTCAACAGACTCTTCAAGTCTCTTCCCCTCATATTCTGCTAACTCTTTGCCTAAGCGCTCGACTTCCTTCTTGAGTTCCTTCCATTCTTCAAAGAATTTTTTTACAGTCTGAGGTAGTTGGTCTTTGGAGATTCTTAATGTCTCGGAAGCATCCTCAAGTATGCCCTCCTGTTCTTGAATGTATTTTATTGCAGATTCTCCCGCAGAATACTCCAATCTAACTACTCCATCTTGTATTCTTTCAGCACCAATGATTTTTATGACCCCTACTTCTCCAGTCGCTGTAACATGCTGTCCTCCACATGCCTCAACGTCCCAGTCATCTACATCTACTATTCTAAGCTCACTACCTGGTACGACGCCTCCCTGGTATATCCTAAATCCAAATTTCTTCTCAGCTTCATTTCTCTCCATTATGTGGCTCCTTACTGGACGATTTTCCATTACTATACGATTTGAAAGCTCCTCAATTCTCGCAATCTCCTCTTTTAAGATGGATTTAAAATGAGTAATATCAAGACGTGCCTTTTCTGGAGTTTTCTCAGCTCCTGCTTGCCAGATATGATTACCCAGGAGTTTTCTTGCTGCCCCATTTACTATGTGAGTGGCTGTATGATGTCTCATTAAGGCGATTCTCCTTTCCCAATCAATTTTCCCAAGAACGTCTTGCCCTTCTTTAAATCTTGGCGCATCAACTTTGTGAACCACAATCTCACCTATTTTTTCCACGTTGACAACTCTAGATTCGTTCAATGTACCTGTATCGTGAGTCTGTCCCCCGCCCGTTGGATAAAACAAGGTCTGATCTAGCACGACATATCCGCCGTTCATTATTTTCATTACTTTGGCCTTGAACTCTTTTCTGTATATCTCTTCATAGTATCGAAGACGTGTGGGCTTTGCGTCTTTAAGCTCCTCTTTGAGTTGCTCCAATGGAGTAGTTCCTTCTCTCTTGACTTCTTCTTCGGTTTTCCTCTCATTGATACTCACATAGAAATCCCCGGGAATTTCTACATGTTGCCCTCTTTTCTCAGCAATTTCTTTTACTACCTCAGGAGATATTCCTCTTGATTCATATAACTCCAGCAAAGTTTCTCGATTGATTCTTTCCTTCTTTCTGAACAACCCCTCAACATACCTTTTTCCTTTTTCAAGCGTATTATGATACCTTTTAGCCTCAATTTCCAGTATGTCACCAACGAGATCTTCTGAATTAAGTACTCTGGGATACGATTTCTTGAGATAATTGATATGCCTATAACAGATCTCAGTTAGATTTAGTCCCAATCTGTAGACATCATTCAAGCTCATTGCTCTTCGAAGGACTGTTCTGAGATTGTAACCTCCTCCGACATTCGAGGGTATGGCACCATCAGCTAATGCAAAAACAAATGTACGCATATGATCTGCTATAGCATAAATCGCCTCAAGAGGTCCTAATTTCCTTTCCAGTTCACGATGACTTATACCTATTCGTGATGCTATCTCTCGTCTGACAGTTTCAATATTACCGACCTCTTCAACATCTATAAGGCCTGACAAGATCGTATATCTATGTAACAGCTCTTCATCAATACTCGTTCCTGACTCTCTTAACATGTAATCAAAAACAGGCCCAAATGTCGCCTCATAAATGGTTGGAGTTCCTTGTGTAAACCAACAGGTCCTCTCAATACCCCAGCCAACGTCAATTATCTTAAAATCCATTTTCTGATAGCTACCGTCTGGCAAGACCTCGTATTGCATAAAAACGTTGTTAACAATCTCTAGTCCTCTTCCAAATGCTTCAAGACATGGGCCAAAATTGCCCCCACCAATCCAAATATCTTCCTTGTAAAGGACTTCTTCCGGTTTCAGTTTTAGATTTTTGGTTAGAAATTCGAAGTTAAGTTCAATACAATGATCCATCCAATATCCTTCAAGCCCCAACTTTTTGGAATTGAATGAGTGTTGTCCCCCCATAACAAAAAGGCTTAGGTGTCTTCCACTTTTTCCTACATTGTCAACGTCGCTAAAACCCTTTCCCCCAAACCTAACACAAGGTTGTGGCACAACCAGAGGATTTGCCGGCGGTTTTGTTACACCGCTCAAAACCCAAGGTTGAAAATCAGCTATGGATGCAATTGTGAAGTATATGTCATCACGCCATCGGGCAACAACTGGATACTCTTTAATCCTCGTATGGCCATGCTGCTCGAAAAATCCGCACCATTCCTCAATTGTCTTATGAAAATCCCAGCCTTCGTTTATCCTCTGGTCAATGAACTTGTATCCTCCTACACATCCTGTGTCTCCACATGATTTTTCATCAGGATTCATTGTCCAGAAGTGACCGCCACAACTTCCACATCTTGCTCTTTCAAACCCTTTTTCCCTGAATAGCTCTACTTCGTACTCTTTCCGATTGAATATCTTCCTCAGATTCTTTTTTGAAATCAAAACGCCCACCTCGATATCGGAAAGTGACCTATAATATTGAATCTAATTATCACTTCTAATGGTGGTCAATCTATTAAATTAATAGTGATTTTTTTCCTAATTTGGAATAATTGGAATGGACTTCAGATCCCCAAAAAGGAATAGATTGGTTGCCTTCACCCGAACAATGCTCCCAAACCTGCTGTAGCCTCTTCTTCCTCTTCTACCTTTTCCTCTTTCTTCTTCTCTTTGGCAGGTGTTTCAGCCTTCGTCGTTGTTGTGGGTGCTGCTACCGGAGCTATTGCAGCCATTTTAGTGGCTTCCTCTATGTTTACATCCTTGAGTGCAGCAACCAATGATTTCACACGTGCTTCGTTAGCTTTTGTTCCTGCTGCCTCCAAGACTTTGCCAACGTTGGCCTCAGTGATTTTTTGTCCAGTTTTGTGGAGCAGCATTGCAGCATAGACGTATTCCATCTCATACACCTCCGAATTATGAATTCTCTACATGCGTCCTTTCTCTTTTTTATTTAACCTTGATTAGGCGGACTCCTTATAGACCAGCCCATATAGAGCATTGGCCTCGGCTTCTGCTCTAGATAACGATCTCTCTATGAGTCCTGGTATGAATAATTGGGCATTTGCCGAGAGATTATTTATCTCCATAGATGCCTTTTGAAGTAAGATGCTTACGTTATCACTTGTCGGATATGCCATGGAAACCGATAGATTCATTGCTTCTGCATAAGCCATCCTTATTTGATCAAATATCCTTTCGATATCGGTTATTAGATCCCCACTGGTGAAGATCGCTCCATCTTGATATGCTGCGTGCAGAGTCAGTCCAACTTCCATTGGGGTGACCCCGAGTTTTGATAGAATCAATGCTACTTTCCGGGGTACTTCTTCACCTTTCTTGACCATAACTTTGTCTTCTGCGATCCATATTGTTCCAGATTTGATTTTGGTTTTCAGGCCCAGATCTCCCAATTCAGTTATCATGGGGCCAGGCGGGAATCCTGTGTTTCCTTCGGGAATGACGATATCTTGGGAGGGAATGTTTCCGGGTTTTGCAGGGGCCTTTGTCTTATTCTTGTTTAGAAATCTGGCAATCTCAAACGGGTCCTTATTAATGAAAAGGAAGGCTGTTGTCCCCTCTATATTGTCCATCAGTTTCTCGATATTTTTCTTACTTCCCTTGGTTTTCTCTATGGCTCGTTTCATTAACCTGTTTTTTGCCATTCTGATAATGGCTTCTCCTCTTAGCTTCTTTCTGATATCTTGAACCTGTTTTACACTTAATTCTTCCATCTTTACTAGGCCAACCACATCGTAATCCTCGATGTATTTTGCCAGTTGATCTACTTCCCTGAGCTTCGCCTCGGGTACTTCCTTCTTTTGAGCTGAGATACTCATTTTACCCACATCCTAAAGCTCTAGTCTCACTGTAGGACCCATGCTTGTTTTGACGTAAACTGATTTGATGTTTTGCATCCCTTTATCTAGATTTTCTTCAAGAAACATTAATACCTCTCGAATATTCTCTGCAGTGCCTTTATTGTCTAAATTCTTATCTCCAACTTTAACATGTATGACTAGATTTTTCTTCATTGCTATTCTTAGGGTTCTGTGATACCTTTCCAAAACAGGTTTAATATCTGAAGTTGGTGGAATAATACTTCCTCCAGGCTTAGGCATTTTTCCTCTGGGTCCAAGAATCGGTCCCAGAAATCTCCCAATAAGTGGCATCATATCTGCACTTGCTATGAAGAAATCATTTTCGTCCACTATTCTTTTGGCTGATTTCTTATCGGCAGCTAATTTTTCCAAATCTTCTTTTGCCAGAACCAGATCTGCTTCTTCTTTCTTGGCTTGAATTGCCAAATCGCCCATAGCTATGACGCATATTTTGGGTTTTTTGGCGAGGACATTCGGTACAACTACTTCTGCATCTATTCTACTCTCTGGCCGTTTGAGATCAATTCCCTGCATATTTATGGCAAGGTCAATCGATTCTACAAAGTTTCTTGTTTTTGCCTTATTCTTTGCCTTAGCAAC
>JBHLPJ010000044.1:7314-9350 GCA_048939565.1 Promethearchaeota archaeon | reverse complement strand
ATGGCAATTCTAGCGTCTACCACTATATAAAGATCATCAAAACGCCCAAAAGCATCAATTTCCTGACCACCCAACTCAAAGGTCTCTCTATTGTCTCCCCATCCTGGAACATCAGCAAAGCCTGCTTTATCAAGAAAATCTCGAATACTATCTTGGAATAAGACCCCCTCAGAAGGTGACATGATTGGTATAATTGATTGACTACATAAATAAATATCGGCGGTTACACAAAAATTCCCATAACGATGCTTTCAGGTACCAGAATTTAAATGCGAATTGGTGCGGGGGGTGGGATTTGAACCCACGAAGCCCTCCGCGGTATTCTAAACCTCTACGGCACAGGATCCTAAGTCCTGCCCCTTAGACCTAGCTCGGGTACCCCCGCAGATTTGACTAATAATAATTGCTTTTTACGTTTAAGCTTTCCCTCGGTCAGGAAAATAATTCTCCCAAGATCATCTGCGCAGTGAAAGACTTATATTTGTGACTTCTATTAAAAAATCGCAGTGCCGCGATGGTGTAGCACGGCCAAGCATCTGGGGCTTTCGACTAATGAAAAGCCTAGGAAGAACCCCCAAGCTTATGGAAAGATGCCAGAGATATTGAAGCATGTATTCCATAATGGGAAACCCGGGTTCGAAACAAAACGAGAATATTCTCACTGCGAAATTCCCGGTCGCGGCACCACTATTCTTCACGAGTATTCTTCAATTTTCATTTTCTATGTTCTTCACTTTCTCCAAAAGATTGCTTAACCTATCGTATGCAATTCCGAGTGTATCTGAACATTCTTTGTCTAGGTCTACTGTAATATCTATCAATTCCTTAATCCTATTCAGTGCACTCCTCAAGTTCAGGTATCTTCTGCAAAAGCCTCTCAACTTCCCAACGAAATCCTCAAAGTGGTCGCTTGGTAGCTCTCCTCCTAATGCCTGTCTATGCAATCCTGCCTTTCCATCAAATGAGACTAATAGATCGAACGCTATCCTCATTAAATCCTCATCTTTTGACCTTACAGATATTCTGGTCACGTTATTCTCCGGATTGACTGCTATCCCAAGGAAAACATTTGGCAGTGATAGCAAAACATTGTTCATCCAAAATTTATCTGTGGATAGAACTGCAACTCCATCCAGTATATCGGCCCGAGACTCAGCTTCTTTTCGGTTTTTCTCCCATTTTCGTGCCTCTTTTTCTGCTAGTCGAATTAATTTACTAACATCTACCTGCTTGGCTTCCAGCTCAAACAGTAACTTTCTTTTATCGCCGTAAGGGAGCATGTGAATTCCCTTTGCCAGCTCTTCCATGTAGTGAAATTTCTGGTTGTCAAGTTTTTCGATTACCAGGGGTGAAATCTGCCCCTCAATCCTTGCGGCCAGACAGATCATAAGATCCGCCACTTTCAACCTATCATTATCCATTTTAGAAGCAAAAAGTCTGTATGTACTCTCAGCCGCAGTTATATCACGATTCTTATGAAATTTGATGGGCAGATCTCGAAGCAAATCATCTGTTTCGCACTCATGATGATCGATGATTATTATTTCTTTACTTGCAGATATTAGCTCCCTGAGCTTTGTAAGTGACTTCCTATCAACACATAAATCGCATATGTAAACTCTCTTTGCATCGGTTGGAACCGTAGTGAGCGCTTGATACAAGCCTCTTGCACCGCAAAAAAACACATCATCAACTCTTACGATGTCAGCTAGCACAAGTATCGAAGCACATCCAAATCCATCCATGTCTCCGTGAGCTATAGCAAAATGCATAATAGAAACACTCCGCCCAATCTAGACTTAATTCTAACTCATATTAAAAAGAACTCTTTTTGATGGACTGTTCAATCGAATCTTACTACAAAAGAGAAAAGCTTAAAACCTAGGCTAATATTTTTCCCTATCAGTAAAGCCGGGGTAGCTCAAGGAGAATCTGTCTTCGGATTTTCCGGCAAAGTTGGTAGAGCGTGCGGCTGTTAAGCGAGGACCGTGCAGAAACCGCATGGTCGCAAGTTCGAGTCTTGTCCCCGGCGCCAT
>JBHLPJ010000044.1:0-7214 GCA_048939565.1 Promethearchaeota archaeon | reverse complement strand
TTCTACATCAAAGAGTTCTCTCATATTCTTCCCTAAGATTTCCCTAAAACTTTATTTCTAAAGAGGTTGCACAGTATTGCTATGTTGCAGGGGTTATTATGAGGTGCTTAACTATGAACCTTCTCATCGAAGGTGGAACCGTAATGACTATGAATAAGGAGAATGCTGTCGTCAAGAATGGAGTGGTAGTCGTAGAAGACGACAGTATTGTGGATGTAGGATCGTCTGAATTAGTACGGAAATACCCTAGATACGAAAGAATTGATGCCAAAGGAAAGCTAATCCTGCCTTCTCTCATTAACTGCCATACTCACGCAGCCATGACACCTCTCTAATTACCTCGAGGCATGATTCTGTTACGTGGGTATGCCGACGATCTACCATTGCATGAGTGGTTGAACGAGTGGATCTTTCCATTAGAGGCAAAGCTGAATGAGAACGATGTATATGTAGGTGCTAAGCTCGCAGCTGTAGAAAGCGCTCTGTCGGGAGTTGCATGTCTGGATACAATGTATCACTACATGGATAAAGAAGCCGAGGCAATATCTGAGGTGGGTATTCGAGGTGTAGTTGGTCATGTTTGTTTTTCATTCAGGAAAGAAGATGATAGGATAGCAACCAGAGAGTTGGTGAGAAATTGGCATAATAAGGCCGGCGGACTGATCCGTGTTAGTATTGATCCCCACGCTGTATATACCGTAGATCCTGGATACTTTCAAGAGCTAAAACTCTTAAAAGATGAACTTAGCAAAAAGCATGGAACCCCAAGTACACCAGTTATCTGGCATGTTCATACTGCGGAGACCCCTGATGAAATGCAGAAGGCCAAGGAAGCCGTGAAGACTTGGAATCAGATGGGAATAGATGCAAAAGATGCTGATTTTGATCAAGGTGTATTCGAATATCTCAACAGTTTGGGTGTTTTAGGCTCAGATGTGGTGGCTGCTCATTGTGTATCTCTTACACCGCGAGATATCCAAATCATGTCTGAAAATGATATCAAAGTCGCTCACAACCCAGTAAGTAATCTCAAGTTGGCCTCTGGAATTAGCCCATTGCCAGAACTCCTTGACGCGAATATTACCGTTGGATTGGGGACCGATAGTGCTTGTTCAAACAATACTTTAGATATGTTTGAAACCTTGAAGATGGCTGCCCTTCTCCACAAGGGCGTGTCTTCAAATCCTACAGTCATACCTGCCAAAACCGCCTTGAGAATGGCGACAATAGAAGGCGCAAAAACCTTGTTATGGGATAATGAAATTGGCTCCTTAGAAATTGGAAAAAAGGCAGATATCATATTGGTTAATATCAATAAACCACATCTAACGCCACTATATGATGAATTCAGTCATTTAGCATATGCAGTTCGGGGGTCGGATGTTGAAACTACCATAGTTAATGGAAAAGTTATTGTTGAAAACCGGAAATTACAGACAGTTGATGTAGATAAACTCATAGAGGAAGTCGTACGGGTTAGAGACGATATTCTTAGTAGGTTGGAAACGTGAAACATAATAAGATTCCTTTTAAGGATATGTGTGGGAATACTTGCGCTTTTCGAGCACCAGCATAGTATTGGTATCTATTACTTCTTCTATATTGTATAATCTACGAATAAAGCCGTTATACTCCCTCACACTTCTCACCGATATCCCTGCCAACAAACCGTACTCTTCGCCGAGTCTGTGCAGATCTGTTACCTCTTTTGAGGGAATGATATGCTGTCGCACAATTTTGTCAATAGCAGAAGGATGACCTTTAATCCTTACATAAAACTTCAGTTTAAGTCCTACCTTTTCCTGATTGATAACTGTTGAAAAGCGCTGTATTATTCCTGAATCTTCCAACTGTTTCAACCGTTTGTATACGGCGCTCTTCGAGACATCGGCTATCTGACGTTCCTTCAATATCGACCTGAGTTCTTCCAGTGTTATGTGGTTCACTCTGTCCGTCCATTGAGACGAGAGAATCCTTAAGATCTCATAATCTGTGTTATCTAAACTGATATTCTTGTTTGAGTACTTGTTCTTGTGAATCAATGGTGTCCCGTATTCCTTATACGTTTTGATGGCTTCCATAATTCGGTATTTCTTGAAAACGCTTTTTGAGAGAATATTGTCAATCTCCGGCAGGGTTGTTGTGAAATGTGAACCATCTCTGAACTTAAACAGCATCAGCAACCCATATTCGCCAGTGATACCATCCGAAATTTGACACTCTGGAAGCCTCTCTAGCTCCTCAACAAGCCAAGGCTCCCTCGGATTGCTTTTAACCCAGACAAATACTGTTTTCTTCAAGCCAACCAGATTTGGATCAATTATAATAGTAAAGCCCTGAATAACCCCCCTCTTCTTTAGCTTTAGAATTCTTTGTGAGACTGATAATCGAGAAAGATTCACTTTCCTTGATATTTCGAGTGCCGATATTCGATAATCACGCTCCAATAGGCTTAGGATCTTCTTATCATGATCGTCTAGGATATCTCCTTTCATTTTACATCTCTCCTGTGTCGTATTGATTTTTACGTTGCTGGGACGTGTGACAAGTAACCGTCTGTAAACAATATGATAGTTTGATATACAATTATTTACCAAAAATATATATGAAGTTAACATATGTATAAATTTAACTACATAATTTAACGAGGTGAAACCTCTTGAAGGAATATAAAGTCAAGGATGTGGCTCTAGCAGATCGAGGTCGGGACAGAATTCGATGGGCAACTCATCACATGCCGGTGCTGACAAGAATCAAGAAAAGGTTCGAGAGGGAGAAACCCCTAAAAGGAATCCGGGTATCCGCTTGTCTGCATGTTACTAAAGAAACCGCTGTATTGGTTGAGGCTTTGAAAGCCGGTGGGGCGGATGTCGCGTTATGCGCTTCGAATCCATTATCAACCCAAGACGATGTTGCAGCTGCCTTGGCGTTGGAAGGTACAAATGTCTACGCTTGGCGAGGAGAAAGCACTGAAGAGTACTATGAGAGCGTGAATGATGTGCTTAACTATAGCCCTGGAATAACTTTGGATGACGGGGGAGACCTTGTAAACGCTATACACTCGAAACGAACCGAGCTTTTGCCCCAAATAATTGGTGGTTGCGAAGAGGATGGAGCAATGTTCTATCCACGTATAGACCACCACGGGGGTTATTCGACTGAGGGCTATGGCACGAGACGGAGCACTGAAGTATCCAATGATTGCGGTCAACGATGCGCCAACAAAGTGGGATTTCGATTGAGACTTGGAGGGTTTCCAAGGCTCCGAAAAAATGTTTACGGCACTGGTCAGAGTTCCATTGATGGCATTCTACGTGCTACCAGTATTCTCCTTGCAGGTAAGAATTTCGTGGTGGCAGGATACGGACACTGCGGAAAAGGGGCTGCTATGAGAGCTAGAGGAATGGGTTCACACGTTGTTGTAACTGAAGTCGATCCTACAAAGGCATTAAGAGCTACAATGGATGGCTACCGGGTTATGTCGATGAAAGACGCTTCGAGAATTGGAGATATATTCCTGACGGCTACGGGAAACAAGAATGTCATTCGTAAGGAGCACATGGATTTGATGAAGGATGGGGCGATACTTGCCAACACAGGCCACACGTTGGAGTCTTCTTCAACGGGTCAATTTAATGTCGAGCTCGCCCTGTCTGATTTGGAGACCATGGCTGCCAAAAAACAAAGAATTAGACCAAATGTGGATGAGTATACGCTAAAAGATGGTCGAAGATTGTATCTACTTGCTGAGGGACGTTTAGTAAATTTGGCCGCCGCAGACTATAGCCATGATTCATGGTTCTAGGCGGAAAAGGCCACCCCAGCGTCCCAAGAAAATGGGCTGGAAAGGTTATGGATATGTCCTTCAGTGACCAGTCGCTTTCCGTGGAATACTTGGTAAAGCATGGTAGTGAGCTCAAGCCAGATGTATACAAAGTTCCTGCAGAGATCGATGAACAAGTTGCTAGGCTCAAACTAGAGGCATTAGGAATATCAATTGACAAACTAACCGACGAACAAGTGAAATATCTTTCCGACTGGAAATCGGGCACTGAATAACGCCTCTTTCTTTTTTCTCGTGAAGCCTGGAGTCAAAATCTTATTTGATCCACGATAGGTAAAAAGTTAGGAATTCGGCTACTGGAATGGAGGAAAATACAGTACCTCTGATTGCCTACTGATCGGCACAGAAATTGGTAAGTTCCTTAAGATCTCGTTTTACCCGCGGATAAATCTCTGGATGTTCTTCCTTTGTAAGCACTTTGAGAGCTTCTTCATAGGCCTTTAGCGCTCTATTACAATTCTCCGCCTTATCTTCCACCTCAGCAAGAAGCCTATATGTAGCTCCGAGACTGTTTTGCGTCTTTGCATAATCTTTTGGAAAAACTTCAAAAGCAAACGCCTTAAGGGCTTCATTATATAACGTCAAAGCCTTATTGCAGTTCTCTTTCTTGTTTTCTTCTTCAGCAAGAATCGTGTACGCATCTCCTAGGATGCGATGAGCGCGAGGATAACCTACTAGGGGGCTTTCAAAAGAACCGATCTTGATGCCCTCTTCACAGGCTTTAATTGCTCTGCCACAGTTTTCTACCTTATTCTCTGCCTTGGCAAGGAGTTTGTAAGCCATCGCGAGATCGATCTGGGCGGAAGTATATGCCATGTCGAAGCTTTCAGGATTGGCAGTTTGTAGAACTTCTTCACAAGCTTTGATTGCTTTATTACAGTTAACAACCCTATCTTCCTCCTCAGCAAGGATAGTATATGCTTCCGCGAGACCTAGCTGCGTCCACATAATCCAATATTGATCTTTTTCAAGATTAAAGATTGTAAGGGCTTTTTCAATGGCTTTTATGGCTAGGCTGCAATTCTTAACCCTGTCTCTTTCCTCACCAAGTAAAATGCACGTCAAAGCGAAGCCATTCTGTATTTTTGCATATTCCTTTGGAAAGCTTTCAAGTGTTTTCGCTTTGAGGGCTTCTTCAAAGGCTTTAAGTGATTTATTGCAGTTCTCAGTGAAATCTTCTGCCCAGGCAAGTGCTCTGTATCCAATCCCGAGATTATAATGAGTTATTGCGTACTCCTTTGGAAAGCTTTCAAGCGTATATACCTTAAGGGCTTCCTCGCAGGCTTCAATACATTTCTTGGAATTTTCAACCCAGCCTTCCCACCCCTGAAGAACCCTGTATAGATGGCCGAGACTGCTCTGTATGCTCGCGTATTTCGTTGGAAAGCTCTCAAGCGTATACACTTTAAGGGCTTCGTTGTAGGCTTTGATTGCGTCCTTACAGTTCTTCGCGGTGTGTTGGTGGTATGAAACTTGTAGATAGGCATCCCCAATCTTTTTCTGCGTATCGGCGAATAGTTCCGGATCATATTTAATTGAGATTGAGTCTAGCATCTCTCTGTAGATCTTGATGGCAGAATTGAGAGAACTGATGATCCCCGTGTAATCCCCTGTCTCCTCAGCTTTCGATACATATGTTTCCGCGGCCACACTGTGGGCGTCACTCGGTACCGAAGAGTCCTTCTTCTCGATAAGAATTCCCTTGATTCTTTCTTTGTCTACTACACCCAACTCTGAGGCAACTTCAAGTGTTCGGGTTGCCCTATCTAAGATATTATGAAATTTCCTACGAGTTACATAAATTGTGTTTTCGGTAACTCCTAGTTTTTTGGCAATATCTTTTATGGTCAAATCTCTGTTCATTAATAGCTGATAAATCGTAAACTGTCTTTTGGTAATGTAAGAATTCTTAACGAATTTATCTAGTTCTGCCATTCCTTCCCCCTCACTTCATGAAATACCTTTGCCTAGGTTTATACCAGTCATTATGAAGCTCATTCCTCATTAATAAATATTATTTTGTAAATCACAAACATCAATTGATTCAATACGATCAAAAGACTCGTTTTGACCAATACGATCAATTTTATCATACCAATCATTTAATTAAACTAGTGTCTATTATATTAGATAGATATATAAATATATAGTTGCTATTATATTTAATCATAGGATTGATGCAGGAGGCGGATGTGGTTGAAACCTGTTCGTTCGGGTGGATTTGTCTGCTCTGTGAAAGGCACCTTTCCTAGAAGGAGCGCCGAGGAGGGGCGCGATGAAACAAATACCCAAACCGCCACAAGGCGGGAAAGGGGGAATGCATTGTGTTTGTGGTAAAGAGAAAGGTTCGAAATGTGGTTAAAGAAAACGGATCCCCTAGAGATGCCTTGTCTCCTAATCAGGCTGCTCAACTATTGAGACGTCCTCTATTATTTTAGGGATATCAGCAGGTTGTGAATGAAAAAGGTCATCTGTTGGGATCTGGATGGATTTCCCGTCTGACCACACAACCTCTCTTTTTTTTGATTTGAGGTATCTACTGTTTCTTTGAGGATTTTATCGAAAGCTAATTCTTCTTTTAGAATAACCATTCTAGGTCTAGATTCTAGTTCTTTCCTTTTTTCTCACATATCTTAAAAATGTGTGATTTATTATAGGAAGCAAGGTAGTAATTGGTGAGTCCTATGCGCGATTCGGATATTATGGTTTTATCAGGAAAATATGGCTACTCTTCAGACGTTGTCGGGGAACTCATTGAATCATATGGTTTGACTCGTGCAGAGCGCATTATTGCTGCATTAAGAAGACCCGGAAAGAACTACACCATCAGAGCGAACACTCTCAGAATCTTGCCGAAACAACTCATAAACCTGCTGGCCGAAAAAGGTCTAGAAGCTAAATCCGATTTGGAAATAAATGAATTGATCTCCTTTCCAGTCAAGGGTCCTTTCGACGTACCTGATGCTCATAAGTGGATTGTGGCAGATAAATTTCGCAGCAGAAAGCGTGATGTTAGGTGCTTGTCTCTACGCCCCAGGAGTAATTAAAACGGATAAGGTCTATCCTGGAGACGAGGTTCTCATAGTTGATGAATATGGTAACCGTGTAGCTGCTGGCATAGCAAGAATGAGTAGCAAAGAAATACTTCAGAAGAAGCAAGGATTAGCTGTAGAAGTTACTCAATCCAAATATCATGCTTTAAGCTTGCGAGAAACACCGCTATATCAATCAGGATATTTCTATAGCCAATCTTTACCTGCTATTCTTACAAGTCGGATTCTGAATCCAAAACCTAATGAATTTATCATCGATATGTGTGCTGCACCAGGCGGGAAGACCACACACATGGCTGAATTAATGAATAATAAAG
>JBHLPJ010000043.1:0-9439 GCA_048939565.1 Promethearchaeota archaeon | reverse complement strand
AGGGGATGTTGTTTTCAACTCCCTGGAGAACAATGTACGCATCATAGGTTTCTCTTGAAGTTATTTCACCAGCGAGATTTGTGGTGACCAGCTTTCTAATCTCATCATGGTTTTTTGTATGGCCAAGGACCCACATCAATTTTACTAATGCGGTTTCTGGCAACATATTTGCACCAGGTATGACTCCGACTGAAAGTAGTTTCCTTCCAGATTCATATACATTCATCCCGGTATATCCCCAGAGCGTCTGGACAGTCATCACTATAGTAACGCCTTCTTGAATTGCTCTCTCAATGGAATCGTAAAGGGTATAGGCTACATGTCCTAATCCAGTCCCTATCAGAACAATACCATTATACTTCCTATCTACCAAATGGTCAATGATGTCCGTCTGCATACCAGGGTAAAAGTGCAAGAGTGCAACTTTTGGGTCAAGTTTAACATCTAGTTCCACTTGGCCTTCTTTTCGCCGTCTGTAGTCTTTCTTTAACATTGTAATTCTGTTATCTTTCACCATCCCTATCGGAGTATCCCCAATTGTACGAAAAGCATCTCTACGACTACTATGCATTTTTCGTACACGAGTTCCGCGATGAATTAGAGCATAATCATCACTGCTGCTTCCATGCATACAAACCACTACTTCCGCAATGTCCGCACAGCTGGCCAAAGTTGCCGCATGAAGTAAATTTCGAGCAGCGTCGCTTGAGGGGCGATCTGAACTCCTTTGACTACCAACCAGGACAACCGGAACAGGTAAATTTTTTAACATAAAAGATAGCGCGGCGGAAGTATAACTCATGGTATCAGTGCCATGAGCAACTATAATGCCACCCACCTTCTCTTCATTTACTTCTTCTGCGACTGATTTCGCGATTTCAATCCAGTACTCGGGCCTCATATTTTCGGAAAGTATTTCGAATAAGGTTTTTGGAGTTAGATTGCAGATTTCACTTAGCTCGGGTACTGCTGAAAAAAGCTCTTCGGGAGTGAGAGCCGGAATCACGGCCCCTGTTCGGTAGTCCAGACGGGATGCAACGGTCCCTCCAGTCCCGAGCAGCGTTACATTAGGTTTATCGGGGGTAAAGGGAACCTTTTTTTCCGGTAGCTTATAATGGGCTGGCTTTCTTGAGATTTCTCGAATAACTGTGTCTTCATCAAGCCTAATTCCCACATCATAGCCATCATCAAGTTTCAGAACTACATGTCTATCGTCTCCTAGCTCACTCCGAGGCAATATGATTCCCCTAAATTTCTGCTGTTGTTTTTGGATTTCTACAACGCTCCAGACTCTTACTTTAGCCTTTTCTAATTCTTTTCTAACATACCCATAATATCCCTGAAGTTCATCTTCATCATTTACCATGGGTTATCACTACCTTCATTTTTCTTCTCAGGGTGGAGGCTACTTGCTTGCCATCAATCTTTCCACGAACTTGTTTCATCAATTCTCCCATCAATGGAGCAAAAGCTCTTTCACCCTTCTCCTCTATTAGGCCCTTACTTTTCGTCAGAAGTTCATCGATAAGCTTATCCAATTGTTTTGATGTAATCGCCTCTATTCCCAATTTGTTTGCGGCCTCTTGGGCAGATAATTCAGGATCTTTGCTCAAGATTCTAAATAGATCCTCTATAGCTTCTTTTGCTATTTTACCATCAGCCAATAACCTAAAAACATCTATTATTGTATTATCTGTTAAATTTTCTACATCTAGTTTTTCTCGTTCCAGTGCTTTTATCATTTGCAGCAAGGTAGTTGAAGCTAAGACAGCTTCTATGTGAAGTTCATCAACAATTCTTGAAAACAATTCTATTCTATCTGATAAGAAAAGTTCTCTTATAGTCATAGTTTCTATGCTATATTTCTCTGCAAGTCTCTCTTCTAAGTCCCAAGGATATTCAGGAAGATGTTTCCTTATTTTGACGGTTTTTTCTTCTCTTATCACAATGGGCGGAGTATCAGTATCAGGATACAGACGTGCGCTACCAGCTAAAACTCTTTCAAACTCACTATTTCCATTTTCTAATGCTCTCCTGGTTTCTTGAGGTACCCCTTTAAGTGCCTGTTTACACCTATCAACAATCAGTTTTAGGACCCTTTTAGCTATCGCAGGTTTAGCAACAACAATAGCAAAACTATCATTCTTTGCAGTCTTCAATGATTTCCTTATGTTAAGCACTTCGTCTTTGCTGAATCCGTATTCCCGTAGATCTTCATCTGAGTGAATTAGGCCTTTGACCTTTGTCATTACCATTACTTTTTCAGCTAATTCGCGACCAAAGGTTTTGTTTGGCTGAATCTCTTTCTTGAGAAGGCCTGAGAGATTTTGAATGTTGACCGCAAAGACTTTTCCCCCGGAATCCATGCCTTTTCTTATTATCTGACATCTTGTGTTTCTGAAAATATGAGTGATATCTATAAAATTGTATTTGAGGTCTCCGGGTGCAACCTTCCGTGCTTTTAATTCATTTTTGATCTCTACTAATGCAAGTTGGCGTTTTACCTCATTCTCGGCTAGTTTTGGTATTAAATCTAATTTCTGAACGCCTTTCAGTTCTACGCGGGCACCTTCCTTAATGCTTACATTGACATCTTGTCGAATAGTTCCAAGTCCCCTCTTGACTTTGCCAGTTGACCTAAGAAGCAAACCTATTCGACTAGCAGCTTCGTAAAGCTCTCGTGGTGAGTTCAGATCTGGTTCTGTTGCTACTTCAACAAGAGGAATGCCTAACCTATCTAATCTATAATATACAGTCTTGCCTTCTTGCTTAATCTTTCTAGCGGCATCCTCTTCGATGCCTATTAGCTTGATTCTTATTCTTTTATTATTTAGGGGGAAATAACCGTTAGTTCCAATAATAAAGGACCTTTGAAAACCACCCGGCACGGACCCGTCCAGGTAATTCTTTCGACAAACGTGAAGTTCATCAATAACACTTGCATTTAGAAGCAATGCAATCTGCAGACCTATATCTATTACTTCCTCACTTGGAGGAAATGGAGGAGTTTCGTCTATATCGTAGGTGCATACAACATCTTGGTAGCCTTCATAAATTATGGTATGCTGCTTTTCGTATTCTACAAGCATTGCCGCATCGAAATCGCCCATCTCACCCATAACCGGCCGAAAATACCTTTTTATCTGGAAATCAGGTGAGGTCTTCTTCAGGTAGGAAGGGCATCGGCAAAATAGTTTCGTGTCTGTTTTTAGTTCCTGATGAATCTCTAATCCTGCTTTGAAACCCAATTTCTTGAAATAGTCAATTGTCAAACTACTCTTCCTCCAAACCTTACATTACGATTTCAACATTTCCCTTTATCCTAATAAAAATTAACCCCTTTTTATATGCAAAAGAGTAATCCAATCTAAGATTACCTTCAATTGAAAATACTGCCCTGAAATTTCGAATCTTACAGGGAGACTCTGCCGATAAAGTTAAATTGTAAATCGGAAGAATGATACCTAATCGGAGGAAATATCTTGAAGGATCAAAGAAAGGGTAAGAAAGAGGCCGAGCCGTTAACCTTTCCTAGACAATTCAAAAGCGATATGCTCTCCAAAGTTATAACATTGGTCGATGGCTATCGAATACTTCACACTGGAACCTTTGCCAAAATAGATAAAAACGTTACCAAAGGTGTTTTAGGAAGGAGATTTGCAGAAAAATGGAGAGAGATCAGAAAAGTTCTATGGAAAATGGGAACTCACCCGGATGAAATTCCGAAAGTTCGTACAATGACAACGATAAGAATATTTACCGGACTTCTGGCGACATTTATGATGATAGGTGGCTCCATCTTGATGATGGTCATAATTTTTGCATCTTTGGGACGAATGATGCTTTTTGTAGGAGCAATGGTTTACATTGCAGGAGGTACGCTTCTGGGCCTTTCAATCTTAATAAAGCGTAGAGTTGCCGTAATGATGGAAGATTATTATCGAGACAGACCGGATTTATGGAGAAAGGAAAGAGAGTATCTCAAAGGTATTGTGCAGGGCCTCATCTTCGCCATGATACGATTCGTAAGAAGGCAAAAACGAGAAGGATTGGATAAATCGTTCAGAAAAAATCCCGACGGAGCTCTTAAGAAATACAAGTTAGAATTGTTTAACATGGATTATAAGGGGATAAGTATTATCAAAAAGCCGGGGCGCCTAAGAAAGAAATTCATAGCCCTTCCGGAAATAGGATGACAGCGCTTTAAAAAAGTGTTTTTTCCATAGATTAGAAGTCTTAAAATAATTAGCAAGATTTCCTTAAAGGAAAGCTTCAAAAAGGTGTTTACACAAGTAGTAAATACCAGAGGGGTTCGTTAGGGCATGATTCATAATGTCTACATTATTCGCAAATCTGGGGAGTGTCTGGTCTCCAGGGCATATGGCTCAATCGCGTTAGATGAGGGGCTAATTTCGGGCTTCTTGAGCGCACTACAGTCTTTCGTTGCTGAAGTAAGCGGAGACAGAATAAGATCTATCAAAACCGGTAACGTTAAGTTTATCTACGGAGGATTTGGTGATGTACTGTTCGTCTTCTGTGTCAGTCAGGATGAGGATGAAACAGAGATACAGGAAAAGATTGCGGCAGTCAGAGACCTCTTTCTGAAGAAGTATCAGGATATCCTCGAGGACTGGGATGGTTCGATAGCTACTTTTGAAGCATTCAACGAGATACTGGACAGAATAGTTCTCGGTCCAGTGAAAATATCACTTGTGGGTTCAAGTGGAGTTGGGAAAACAACATTATTTCAACTTATTAAAGGTCAGGAAACACCTCTCAAACACGATCCCACAATCTTTGTTAATATTGGTGGTCTAAAGGCAAAGGTAGGAGAATACAAAATCCCGCTCAGAATCTGGGATTTTGGTGGTCAAGAGCAGTTCAAAAAGGCATGGGATCGCCTAGCACAGAGATCAGATATAATAGTGCTCGTACTGGATTCAACCATAGTAAATGTTCTGAAAACAAGGAAAGATTTCGTAAAACTGATGACTAAAACCGGAAAGGATACAAAAGTAATTGCCCTGGCTAATAAACAAGATTTACCTAAGGCTGTCAAGCCTGAGCTTATTCAAAGGGTCTTAGGTGTAAAGACCTACGGTATGGTGGCATTAGATCCGTCTCAGCGTAATGAAGTACTGAACATAATTAGAGAAGCAATGGAAGAATGGTTCAAACATTATGGAATTAAAATACAGGCATCGAGACTGGAGACAGAAGAATTGCCAGAAGCTGTCCCTGCGACTCAACCATCTACGCAGCCTGCAGTAAGCACCAATCCAGACACAACGAAATCATAAACTCGTTTTTTGTGATATTTTCTAAAACCTCGATTCTTGATATCTGTATCAAGAGAGTTGGCATATAATTCTTGGACTATGATCCTTGGAAGAGAAATAATCCTTACAAGAGAAACAAAAAAGAGGAGAGATTTACTTGCGTCTGCGAATCACAAAGAATACTGCGACCACTATTACAACGCCGACTGTCCCGATTAAGATTAGCGTATTGACACTGAATATTCCGGCTGCAAGGTCAGCATAGGCTATGAATGTTGGATCATGTACGATCCTTGATCCATTCCACTCAGGATAAGATATGAAGTAGTAGTAATCTACTCTGTCAACAGACAATGTGTTGTTTAAAGAAGCATAATTCTCATTGTAGTGTCTTGCTAGGGCAGGACTCATGTACATGGCTGCTAAAGGTAAGGGTGCCATTATTAAACCTTGAATTCCGACTAGCGGATTATTCCCAGGTCCTGGGGCGACGTAACGTCTGCCTGTTGGATAGAGCCAAGTTTTTGTGAGGAGATCATCACCTGTAAGTGCTCCTGTCGATTCATTATAGGTATCATAGGTTTTCTTGTTTCCAAATACCACATCAAGGATCTGTTCAGCGCCAACGTAGGTGGACAGGTTTTCATTTACCAATGATTCCGACTCATTAGTAAACGCATTCCCCCCGTCAAGCCTGTTCTCATGAGTTTCGTTTAAGATCGTAGTCAACTGATAAGATGTGATGCCTAACTTGAATCCTTGTTCGGTTATCCAGCTGGTTAAGTTGTAATTGGAATCTTCTGTGTTCTCGTAATAGGTGTTATTTGGCAACCACAACCTCTCTGGTTGGCCAATCACATAGTTTGTAGACACCTCTGCAGTACCTCTTGTTGGATCGATGTCAAGAGTATAATTGAATTCAAGTTCACTATACTGAGCCAATGCTATTATTGGATCAAGAGGACCTGGATCAAGCCGCCACCAAAGGGATTTTAGATTCTCATATTTCATTCCCCATTCCCAGTGAAGTTCGCCGTTGGAGGAAGTCAAGGGATATACTGTTACACTCACGTTTTCTGAATTTATCTCATCCAGGAACGACGTGAAGTTATCGCCATG
Organism: Promethearchaeota archaeon; assembly: GCA_048939565.1. Classification (GTDB taxonomy): domain Archaea; phylum Asgardarchaeota; class Odinarchaeia; order Odinarchaeales; family JBHLKK01; genus JBHLKK01. Next base: position 3,041 of record JBHLPJ010000043.1, on the reverse strand, counting down.
TACCGATATATCGAAGGATACGGATAGATACACGGGTTCACCTAGAGGATTAGGTAAGTCATTTTGAACTAGATCTTTGAAGACGGTTAGCATAACAAATGTGTTGACTGCAAAAACGTCTTTACCGCCGGGCGTTTCGTAGTGTTGTAATATGGTTTGCATCGGTATTGTTAACGCATCAGCACCAACCGAGGCATTGATAAAACCATGATACAGCATCTGATAATTTAATTTGTTAACATATGCTATGTATGTATGTACATGGACATCTGTAAGCAGAGTTTTAATCCACGCGGGTACGTCTTGATTGTTCCTAACTAAGTCTATCCAGTCAACGGTGGTTGACCAGCCACCGGTATCACTGAATCGATTACCATTAAGGAAGACACTTTCGTCAGGCAGTGCAGCAAGAACAGGAGTAATTGCTGTCAACGATAGAGCTATTAGCATTGCGAGGGTTGCTATTTTCAGTTTCTTTTGTTTCATTTTTTAACACTCTTCTCAGGTTTTTTTTGACTTAGTTAAAATATGATTTTAGGTGGAAACCTTTTAACCTAAAGGTGGAAATCCTATTGCGGGACCATGGAAATCATGTAAGAGAAGGTGAAAATTCGTCGTTTTAGAAGGAAGTTATGAGGTGTCTTCATCCTGAGTTAACCCTGCAAATTTGATCTTTCTTTTTCGTAGTTCTGCAACGCCTACAAGCTCCTCTAGCTTCTCATTTGTTTCTCGCCGAATGTAGGACTTAAGATGTTTGATAAGACGGGATACTTCAGACAGCTCAATTTGAAGTTTGATGTTTTTTATTCTGCCTTCTTCAAATGTTACGTATCCAAGAGGTGCCAAAATATCTTCAACAGTTTTTCGTTCATAGATGGTTTTGCTAAAGATATCTGAGTGGGCAGAAAGAAGGCCATGCAGGGTCATGGTTTGAATGTTTTCATCTATGTAGTGCCGTAGTAGATAGTATAGAATTACCGACGCCTCAAGATTTCTCATCCGAAGTATTCTGAAGAAATTCTCAAATTTCTTCTTTCTTATGAGTGTTCTGAGTTTCTGCTGTAGTTCATCCAAACCCTTCTCTTTTAAAGTCTCAGGTGTTATCGGAATTGCGGATTCAAGATAAGTTTGGGTCTTGTAATTCTCATAGGAGCCAGTAACAGCATAGAACATGAACATAATGAGTATTAGAAGCTGCATTTGAAAAGCGAAAGCATCGAAATGTATTATCCAAGATTCAGCAAGATAATACGTCTCTGGATCTGAAAAATCCAAAAAAGGAAGGAGCGTTCGTGATCCGTGTGAGAGAAGGAAGTTAGCAGCAAAACTCCAGATGATTGCAATTGCTAATAATGACCAACTGTAAATTAAAAGAGATCTTCCTTTGAGTATGGAGGTCGTGAGGAGAACCAGCACAATATTCAGAATCACAATTATTGAGAAGAAAAGAATCGTTTGCCAATCTTGGAACATAAAACCGAGTGGAAGTTGGTTGAATAAGAAAAGAACAGCGCCAAAAGATGCAAAGGAAGCAATAGGGGGAATTATATGATACCATTCAAGGATTTCCCAAGAGGCAGTATATTTCTTTCTAGGACGAATGTCTCTAAATCCTAATGCGGTTATGATAATGCCAGGTACTGCCAGAGCAAGCCCAAAAGCAAAATAGGGACGGATTGGCACAGATAAGCTGCGGATCATAAACAGACGAAAAGTGGCGTATTCTGTGGATTGGTTTTCATAGACAGATATCATGTAATTATCACTTGCATTGACTTTCGAACTTATTGAAAGAAGTTGATTTGAATCAGAAGAATGATTCTCCGCCAAGATACCACCTAACATTGTTCTAAGGACCAAGGAAACATTTACGTTTTCATATATTCTCGCATATACTGTTAATTCATCACCAGATTCCAAGGTGATCGTCGTATTATAACTGTAATTGTTCTCAAATATTAGATATGATAAGCCGCTTTGTAAGGGAATAATTTGATTATTAAATAAAGAAAAACCTATTCCTGCAGTAAGGAGGACGCCTCCTATAAGAAGTGTTAGAGTTGGTCTTAGGGGCTTTGGAAGCGACATAATTAAGCATCCTTTGAGAAAATTCACCGTTAGTTATATTAATGCCTATTGTAGTTAAGCGTCTACATAAAAGGATAGAGGAGCTGAGCTTTTGAAGGAGAATATAGCTGCATCGAACGTTTTGAAATATGTCTTAGAAGCGGTAGAAGGAGAAAGATTATTTGTCATAGGCGATGACGTAAATGCCGATGTAATCGATGCATTTGCCAAAGGAGGAGCAGACCTGGGCTTGTGGGTAAGGCAGATCAAGCTAAGTACGAAGGAAGGATTTCGCAAAGAAATACCATCTCACCTTAGGGAGGCGGTTCTAGGCGGGGGGTTTGGAAGAGCAGACATATTTATCAATGTTTTAAGAGGAATTGCTGAAGAAACTCCATTTCGTATTAAATTGATCAAGTTGGAAACACGCGGACGTAAATCAAGACTTGGTCATTGTCCTGGAATAACCATAGACATGTTGACAGATGGTGCTTTGGCCTTGACAGCGGAAGAGCACAAGGAAATGCAGGATTTCGTCCGAAAAGGTTTGGCAAGGCTTGTGGATGTATCTGGAGTACACATTGTGACGCCTGACGGCACAGATCTGAGATTTAGTGTTAAAGGGAGAGATTTCTTCACAGACACATTCATGGATTGGGAAACCATGAGATGGATGAACCTGCCTACAGGAGAGATTATGGTAGGACCTGTTGAGAATTCCCTAAATGGAGCACTTGTTTGTGATATGGCCGTGGGAGGAGTCGGTTTACTCGACAAACCGGTTCGAATAACAGCGAAAGACGGTAAGGCTGCCAAGATAGAAGTAGATAGCTCGGATGTGCTGAATAAGATCAAGACAGCACTCTCTACCGATTATTGGTCGAGTTTTGTAGGTGAGTTAGGGATTGGTGTCAATAAAAAAGCAAGAGCCGTTGAGGAATTCTTGGAAACAGAAAAGATTTTTGGAACACTAC
>JBHLPJ010000170.1:0-2991 GCA_048939565.1 Promethearchaeota archaeon | reverse complement strand
AAAAAGAACGAGGATCCGACTCTTCCAAAGATTATAGTAGATAGTGAGAAAGCAGTTGCAGCAGCTGATTTTCAAAACCCCTATGCAAAAGCGAAAGCGATGGCTGCATACGAGATGGCCAAACAAGTAGCGGGACTTAACGCTGCTGGATGTTTCAAGATTAAAGAATGGGAAAGGTATGTCCCGACTGTAACTGCAGCCCATGAGATGATCAGAATGGCAGCAAGACTTGCTAATGAATCTAGAGAAATAGAGAAATACGGAGATCATCTGCTTAGAAAGCCACATCATGATGATGGTCGTATACTAAAGAAGAGAAAGCTTATGCAAAAACCGAAATAATTCGATTTCGGAATTGATTAGGCCAACGGCTCAATTTAGTTCTGACCTGGTTCATCTAGAACACTTCAAGGAGACTCCGTCCGACAGGGCGTAGAGGAATTTAGCGGTCCTCAAGTAAGTTTGTGGCATACATGCCAATAGGTCTAAAGGCACACCTCTCTCTGATGTGGAAACGGTTAATGACCTGTGAAGAAGGGTGAGGCGACTCTTAAGCCCGACGCTACATGCGGATTACCGGGCTGGGGCGCTTTAAACCGCCCCTGATTTGACGTGTGATGAAGTCAAAGCCCAAAAAGCAATTGCGGTCAAGCACAGTCATAAGCTCCTTCCTTAAGGGAGGAGCAGTTTACTACTCCTCTTCTATTTTTTCAATGTACGCAAGAGGAAAGTCTAGTTTGGGAATAAACCTAATTCCAAAATGCACGCGAGCGTCTCCGTACCGTGAGATTACTTTAATGTCAGTGTTTTTACCAGAAAGTTCACCGTAGTCATAGGGGTGTGTTCCGCTTTTTGCCTTCTTTCGATCAATCTTAATCTCTACCTTTTCAATATAAGGCTGACAAGACATAGTTGATTCTATTGCCTTCTCTAACGCGGTTAATATGCTTTCTCTGTTTACTATTGGTGTACCGACAAACTGATGATAGATGGCACCAAGAGTAATGGCTCCTTCAAATATAGCACGGTCTCGATCGCTTACTCCTTTCCAGAAGAATCCTCGTACTTCTTTTTCCACATCACTATAGTTCTTTTGGCTCATCATCCAGTCCCTCTTTTGATAACAAGGTTCTCTATTTCCTCAACAGACGGAGGATGGGTCTGTACCCCTACTTTTTGAATGGATATGGCTGAAGCTGCCGAGGCATAAACTGAAGCTTCTTCGATGGCTTTTCCTTCAAGCATATATTTGATTAGGGTTGCTGAGAAAACATCTCCTGCCCCAGTGGGATCAACGGCTTTGACTTCAGAGCCGGGAATATTGGTTTCTGCACCTTCATGGTAGATAGAAACGCCACGAGCGCCCTTGGTGACTACCACATACTTACCGCCCAGAGTCAAAATTTGAGAAGGATTCTGTAATTCGGAGTCTTTCTGTAATATCCTCCAACCCTGTGAGTTAATTATTAACACATCGATATTTTCCAAGATCTTCTTCAGAGAGTCTATCCCTTTTTTCAATTGGGGGTGAGCAGGGCGGTATACCACGAGTTTTTTAAGAGAATGTCCAACCTCAGCAGCCTTTTCTGCTACTTCCAAAAATGTTTCACCAATGTAGAAGGATTTTGAGTTCTTAATCTGTTCCCAATTGACTTCAGAAGGGGATACAGAAAGTGCAGTATCGGCCCCCTTCAACACAAAAACGCGTTTATTGCCCTCAGCAATTGTGATAAAAGTCTGAATTGTTGTGCTTCTACCATCTACAATGATATTTTGTGTGTCGACGCCACTTCCCTGTAGGGCGGCTAGTAATCTTTTTCCCGCCGGATCTCCTCCAACCTTCCCTATCAAGCTCACACTAAGGCCTAACTTAGCGATTGTGTTGGCAACATTTGCGGCAGAACCTCCAGGCAAATAAAGTGGATCGTTTATCAATACCGTCTCATCTGTTGCTGGAAAAGCATCTAGCATTCCTACAGTATCCAGTGCTATGGAACCAAATACTATAACATCTCGATCAGCACCCAGCTTCTTGAGAGATTGTTTTATGATATCTTCGAATTCACTTGGAGTGACTCCATAGGATTGACCTAGGGATACCACCTTCTCAGCATATATTTTGAATAGTTCTTTGATTATCTCCCTCATTTTTTCTGACTCTTCACTTTTTCGAGAGAGAAGTAAGGTTAGGTATTCTCCCATGACTGTTGGTTGATAATATTTGAGCCAAACAGCTTTTTTCTCCCGTTCAACTCTCTCCATTTCCTCACCGAGCACCTCAATTTTCACCATATTTTGAAGATGAGTAATCACAGATTTGTTTGAATGTTCTTTGAGTTGGGCTATAATCTCCGATTGAGATATTTTCTTTCTTTTGGAGAAGAGACGTAGGATTTTTATTGGTATTTTTGAGCCAAAAGCAGAAATGAACAGGGTTTCCTGCTCTTTTAGTTCTGTTGGCAAAAGCAATAAATATGGCCAGAGCTTCATTTTGCGAGAACTCAAGGATATCCCTACTTTAGATATTTCCATTAGTAAATAAGCTTGTGAACTGCCCCTAACTTTCGCAAGGGGCTTCCTCCCTCGCTCTCTGGATCGTCGATAGGTCCCCTTTCGGAGTGTTGAACACTGGGGAGGTTTGGGGCTGGTTCACTTCCCTTTCTGTTGCAGCCACAGACTGCGGGACAGCCCTGCTTTTAAGCATATAGCCTAAGAGCCTGTTACCTATATTAATGGCTCCATTCAAATCCCGATTGTACTCTAAGCCGCATTTCCTGCATCTGAAGGACCTTTTTCTGATTTCGGTGTCTAAGCTTTTGCATCTCCAACACAGTTGGGAAGTATAAGCCTCGTCTAGCGAAACTACCGGGATTTCTTCCCGCATAGCCTTGTATGCTAACATTTGTTTCGTTCTATGGGATGGCTTTGTGTGTATTTTTCGACTGTTTTTCCTACATCTTGTCTTTCCCTTTATTCTCGGCTGTCTAACTC
>JBHLPJ010000042.1:0-9514 GCA_048939565.1 Promethearchaeota archaeon | reverse complement strand
TCTACATCGCCATACTCGTCCAAGGCCACATATGCTCCATGAGAAAGTACTCTGCTAACCGTTCCAATGACTATGTCTCCAACTTCCGGAAATTCATGTTTTTTCCTTACCATGGATAGTCACCTTTGTATCAGGATACGATAATTCATATTGCTTATAAAAATGCTTGAGTAAAACAGAATCAAATTGCTTGCTGAGATGATGAACCAATCAATCCAAAACAGACATTATTACAGTTTTTACTCCAGCTTTTCCACCAGTAGGCTCAACTAAAATCTTCCCGCAGGCCTCACATTTTACAACTGTTTTGGCACATCCAAAGACAGTCTGCTCTGTCTTGCATTCGGGGCACTTAACTCTGAGGAATTTGCTTCTTGGTTGAGGTATAAGTTCTTTATCGGACACTTCTCCTTCCCTCTAGACTATTTCCAATTTTCTTAATCGCATACCCTTCCTTTGTTGCGTAAACCCACAATCGCTGCATTTGAATTTTAATGATTGTTTTTTTGTAGTTTTTGCGAATTTCTTGGGGACTGGTTTGGGTTGACTACCATATCCTGCTTTTTTGCGAGTGTATCTTCGGGCGCCTACCGCCATTGCCCGATCTCTTCCTCTCTTATACAACGAAACCGTGTGACTCGAATGTTTCCTGCATCTCGGACAGTATGTCCTGATGTTTTTGCTAATCTTCATGATTGCTCAACTCGATTTTGTGTAATTCTGCTAGCAACCCCCCGGTTGACCAATACTTTTGCGTTATTTGAGGGCAGAACCGCCACGTCATCGATCTCAAATGGCCCGTACGTTCTTAAATCTGCCCCTACAATGGCGGGAATTGGTCGAAGTAGCCGCACTATTAAATATTTCGGTTCATCTTTCACGTCTTTTCTTATCTGTTCTCCCTTAAAAATCAGTAGTTGGTCCAAACATTTACTGATGCTGTCTGCTATGCTTTTATGCATCTCTTCTTCCGTAATCGTAAGCTTATCAAGATTGACTTCAGATCGGGTCTGCAAAATATTAAATATTTTCATCATACGAACATCAAAGAGATCCTTCAGCATAAACTGAACATTCTCTAATTCCTTTTTTACCAGTTCCCATCCAAGCGTATCCTGACTTACTTCATCCAATACTTTCTCAAGATTGAATACATACTCTTGAATCCTGTCATAAAAATCATCAGGTAAACCTCTGAGATATTCGCTTGCTTTTTCTTTAGTCCATATTTCAAAAATCTCTTTATACAAATTGCTCTCCTCTTGGAAAGGTTGCTACTCCCTTGCTTAGAAGAAATATCCCTGCAGACATAGGAATTTTGATCTTCTTTTCTTTGTATGGTCCAAATATTTCGTCTCCTATGCGAAACTCTGGTACATGTTTTACATGAACGATTATTTCTCCTTGAAAAACTTGACTATCCTTGAACGGATCAAATTGCTCTAGATCAGAAAAGGCTAAGGGAACCACTCTAAACCCTGTCTTGCCATGTAAAGAAGTGGGAAGTCTCATTAGACGGTGTACATCTTTGGTAACTGGCTCATCTATCCTAACGCTTGCTCTCTGCACTGCTTTTTCAATGAGTTTATACCATGTTTCGATATCTACTCCCTTTATAGAATCCCAAAATGGCTGTTTACTTTCTAATCCGCGCAGTATTTCTTTCTTGTTCTCTAGAATATGTTTGAGCTTTGTTTCACTAATTCCTTCGATACTTGTTTTGCCTTTTAGCCCCTCAATATAACTTAGGAACATTCTAGCGAGTCTTCCGCGCCATCCAATATCTTCAGTTCTCGGTCCAACGATAACTCTAGTTCTTAGCCTTCCAACCTTTTCATACAGGCCATGGAGTTTCAAGTCGAGACCAATCACCTTCATGTAGTCTACAATTTCCTGTCTTGCTTGAGAATCCATCTTTCTAATAGTATCCTTCCTGACATGGATATGATATCCTCTGTGGCCTGAGAAACTGATCTCAATCTCGCTTTTACTGAATCCGAAATCCGGTATCAAATACTCCTCCACCGCTTTGACAATTTCGTCCTTGGTGACTCCCAGACACTCCTCACATACCCATCGTATTTCCTCGATTTTTACAGAGTCGCATTTTGAGCATTTTCTTGGTTTTACACCTTTATTCATCTCGTCACAATTCTTACATTTCCAGAGGTCATGTTTCTGTTTGCAGGGTGTTGGTATGTGATCTGCATCTATATCAAACACCAGATCGCATCCTAACCACTCTTTCTCGTTCATTTTTGGTGCTCTGGGATCTTCATAATATGCTGCTGAATGATATGCATCAGACGGTGCGTTTTGCCTCAAGTATAAACGCAGTTCTTGTTCGTTTTCAAATCCCATATGACGTATAACTGCATCTTTATCAAAATAGAAGAAGCCAAATTCACGCTTGGTAAGCTCGTTAGGGCCTTTTATTGAGTCAGCAGATCTACTGTAATATTCTGCAAATTTCGCTTTCAGAAAATCCTCGACTCTCATTTTCGTCCTAAACTCCTTCTCTTTAATCTGTAGAATCCCAACGGATGTTTGACCCTGTCACAGATGGGATCTCCTTTAGGACACAAACCGTATGTTCTAAGAGTATTACATGAAGGTGGCGTGTATTTTGTCCGCCCGCCACGGAATCCTCCGATATGCTCAATTTGATATCGTGCAATTCCTTCTCTAAAATCTGGCGTTGATTTGAACATCTCCATGATACGGTCTTTTGGTACTCCGATTTTCAGTAAAAAAGTAGTCACTGCGAATCTTCCTTGATGCGACAAACTCTTACTTTTCGAAATCATCGATATTAGTTGTTTCATGCAAGGTGGAAATGCTTCTCTGTTGACAGGCCCCTCGACACCAAGATACTCTCGGATCTTTCTTCGACGCTTCATCCATAATTCCTTTAACGATAGAGTTGCGTCCTGAATTTCTGAGGGAAAATCTTCTAATCTTAAAGGCTCAGAAATCTTACGCTCTATCATTCTCCATTTTACGGCCTCAGCTACCAATCTTGCAATTTCTCTTTTTTCTAAAAACACAAATCCCCCGGAAATCTCTCTGTTTATCAATTTCCAACGAATATCGTGAAATCTTGGAGCAAACCTAAGATAATCAGAGAAATGTATTTTCCAATCGTATAAGGTGTCTTCAATAATCTGCCGGATCCTACTCATGTCCCATCCAAAGGTTTCGGTAGTAATCCAAATGAGTTTATCGTCTTCTTCATGCTCCAAAAGACTCTGGGCTCTTTTTGATTCGACATCTGCCCATCTTGATTTCAACAAGTCGTCTCCAACAAGAACTATCAGCAATCGCGCTGTAGGAAAAGAGAGGATTTCGTTGATGTCCGTATGCCATGAAACTACTCTCTGATCGTATTCTAAAGCGCCCATGACTCTCTCTTTTGCTCTTTCTACGACTTCCTTGTAATCTTTGACAAGCTTGGATATACTAATATCCAGTGTCTTGACTAACTCCACAGCTTCAGATGTCCATGGATATTTGGCCAAATCTCGCTTACTTAACATTCTCTTATCACAAAAAGCCAATAAAGTCTATAACTATTCGGATTCTATTCTAGGAGCAAGATAGTAGACTATTCTGCCCCCGTTCAATAGCACGAAATCCAGTCTAATCGGCATGTTTGTTGAGAATTGCAGTTCGACAATGTCCGTTGTCGCGGCTGCCTTCATAATATCTGACAGGTAATCAAGCGCATACATTGCCTTCGATTCTTCTTTAACGTCTATCTCCAATAAGGCATCACTCTTCTTGGATAGCTTTGTCTCCAGTTCTCCTGTATCTCCTGATGCAAATAATCCTAGCTCTTTTTTTGACATAACCATCCTAATATGATCGCTTATTATAGAGGCATCGTCAATAGCTTGTCTCAGTACATCTGTGGGAACCTTTGCAAAGGCATTGAATTCAATTTTGGGCGTGGGCAAATCTTCCGTCTGTAAATCTAGAAGCGCAAGGCTAAAAGTTCTCGTAGCTTTACCTTTGAAGCGGGCGTTTAGTCTGTTTGTTTTTTCATTTAGAATCATTTCAAGGGAATCTCCACTACCTCCCCTACGCATTATTTTTGTCATCTCATCAAGATTGATGCCCAATTGAATTTCTTCTGAGCAATTGAATTCATCAATTGCATTTTTAGGCATTTCAAAATCTATCATGGCTATATGGGATGGGTCCATGGCCTTCATCATGATTCCTTCAGGTGTTGCAATAAAATTCGCCTCATCTACAAGAGATGATAACGCCTCGACTATACTCCTCCACAGTTTTGCATCACCAAATAGCATTTGAAACATGGCTTTCCCTCTAATTGCTTTTGTATTATTAATAGACCGCTAAGGTGCTACTTCAACTACTAATACCACCTCGGAGTTATATACATTGCGTTACTTTAAAACATCCTTCATTTTCATTTTATACGTTTTCTGTGTACTTCTTCCTTAATTCATAGACTTCCATATATCCTGGAAAGTCCAGATCGTTCATGTTTTGGATAATGCTTGCATCTATCTCGAGACTACCATCTTTCTTCTTATGGATGTTGCCTATGGCGCGTATGATGTTTCCAATCTCCAATTCTTCACCCGTTCTGACAACGATAGAGCCGGACCCATCATCCAAAACGACAAAACCTGATCTGGATTCTACTATTCGTCCAATTACTCTGACTCTAACGTCGTCTGGAGAAATATCCTTGATGACTCTCCATTTTGCAGGTGGTCGTCTCTCCATCATCGGGTTCGCCACTGTTGAATCGCATTTGTTGAATCTGATAGGCAATCTTTGCTGGACCTACCACTAGTTAGAAGGAAGAATCTGTATTAAGGTTTGTCGTGTAGAAAAGAAGTTTCTTACAATGTCTCCTTAAGGGCCTGCAATAGGATGCGATACATGTGTACTTTTTTTCTGCTATCTATCGCAATCATCCCATAAGTCTTTACTCCTAGCAATTTTTCCACGCGATCTGGAGACAAAACACCTTCTATATCTTGTTTGTTGGCGATTCCAAAAATCCTACCGCCCTTAAGTCTTTTCAACCATTTGAGCATTTTCTTAGCATTCAATACGTTCTTTGGAGTAGAGTCCGTGACTAACAGAGTGATTCTTGAACCTCTTATTAGGTCTTCTATCATAAAACTAAACCTGTCCTGCCCTGCAAAATCAAAAATCGAAATTCTGGCATTAATCTCTCTCAGTGAAGTAGTTGCAAAATTTATTCCAATGGTCGGGTCATACTTTTTTGTGACCATTTTTCCACTTAACAGGTTTGCAATAGTGGTCTTTCCAACGCCGCCAGGACCCACTACTGCTACCTTAAAAGTATCCATATGTCATCCTTCCCTTAATTTTAGCGGTCGCCATTTCTTTTAAAAATGCATACTATTTAGAAAATATGCGGATATTACCCAATAATTATTGAAAAGGCAACTCCAGAGCCTCGTCCAAATCTTTTTAAAGAGAATTGCTTTTCTCGTATCTCATAGGAAGGGAGAAGATTTGGATTTCTGTCCAGAATGTGGTGGATTGCTACTTCCCAAAAATGAGCGCGGAAAAATTCTGTTAAAATGCCGAAAGTGCAACTACGTTCAGAGTGCGGATTTAGCTGGTGAAGAATCTACCAGAAGGTACACCCTGAAGCAACACATACATCACTCACCAAAGGACAAGATCGTAGTAATAGAAAAAGAGATAAAAACGATGCCCACCACAAGAACAGAATGTCCTAAATGTGGCTGCAAGAAAGCTTATTATTGGCATGTTCAGACACGGCGTGCCGATGAAGCTGCGACTTCTTTTTTCAGATGTACAGAATGCAACCACACGTGGAGAGAATACTAGTATTTTATCTGTTCATAATCTCTTCAGAAAAACAATACTCTCGCATAAATCTTAACCACCGGGTTCCTCTGATCCTTCAAACGCCTATTTTGCACCTTATGTTTTTCAAGAGCACAGTAAATGCTTCTATTGCCATCTGTATTTCACTTCGTCTATTGCTGATTCTCCACTTCTTCATCTCTTCTTCCAAGATTTGAGAGATTTCTTCCAGAGTTAATATCTCGGCTAGCCATACGTAGGCTATGAGACCTTCCGCGCTGTCTCCGAGAGAATGTGCGTCTGATCTTCGTGGGGCAAATTCTTTCAGTTCTGCTTTTCGTATGGCTTCGGCAAGGACTTTTCCTGGAACTTTCCAACCGTCGGGTTTGTTACGCATCCGGGATTTTGCGAGAGAATAGACGAGGTTTACCAGACTGTCTCCTAGCTTTGCCAGACCCTTATCTCTAAAGATTTCCTCGATACTCCTGTATTTGAAGGCGAACACTACCTTTTCGGCTGTCTTAATCGTTCCCATGGATTTCCCCTTTACTCTATTAGCGACTCCTCGAATTTGTGTCTGAGTTCTTTGGCTCTTTTTATAAGTTTTTCTACCGCCTCGGCTAGAATAGTACTAACTCCCTTCCTTCCTTTAACCCTCAGGTAGAATTTTGTTGATCCAAGTATTGGATGTTCCACATCATATCCGGCAAAAGAAACATCCTTATCTTCAAATAGGATTTTTCTTAAGGCACTAAATAGTGTGTGTCCTTCACCACTCACACGCAATTCAATGCTCTTCTTGTCTTTTTCAATAATTTCTACGTTCAAATATATACTCCCCCTGACCTACTCCCTCTTTTCTATTTTCTCGACGGATTTTCCCTTCGCTCTGTCTTCCTCGTTTTTGCTGGTTATTGTCATTCCATAGTCCCCTACAACCTTTCTTTGCTCAATACTACCACAAGATGAACATTTCAGCCTCTTCTGTTTTTTGACTATCTCTGCACCACATTTTGAGCAGAAAGCCTGTGTTACGCCTAAGTCTTCATCAGCTGTTGACAGCTTGTACATGCCGTTTTCCTCGTCTGTAATAACCGCTTTAACAATGTCTCCAGGTGCAAACGCCTCATATATTGTTTCCAGAAAACGTCCGGTTGCCTGTCTTACGAATATTATTCCAGAAAACGGATACGGTAAAGCTTCTTCTCCTATCATTGCAATTGTGACATATGCTCTTTTCCCCTCCACCGCCTCAATCAAGCCTAGAACTATGTCCCCTTTCCTTGGCAAGATTGGCTTTACGTATGGAGAAACGATAACTTTCTTCTTCTTAATGTCTATTAATATCGTGCCTACGGCTGCTGCATAAATTACCCCGTCTTCTTGATAGGTTCCACTGCCTGGGACAAATTCTTCTATCACGCCAAGCTTATCCCCCGGTAAGACGGTATCTCCTGTCTTAATTTCTTCATTCATAGGAATCCTCTTCTTGATTTTACTCGGTACAGGTCTACTTTGACCACATGGTATTTCTTACTATGAAAATCGAATAGATGCGGGATTATCATACTCATCTCTATGATATTATCAATAATACCACCGTGTCTTTTTGCTATCTCCTTTATAAACTTCCTTGTATTCTCGCTTCTCTTGTGCAAAGAATACACTACACGCGATATCTCAATTGCCTTTTTCAAAAATCTCACGTCACTACCTCTTACTTGCACTCCAAAAGGGGGATTCTGAATTACCGTATCTGCTTTGCCGCTCACACAGTCAATATCTGCAATTATCCAGTTTGCCCTATCTGACAATCTCAGGTTTATTGCGTTTTTCTTTGCTATTTCAATTGCCAATGCATCTATGTCCACACCGACTATGCTTCTTGCTCCAAGGATTGCAGCACCTAGAGCTAGTCTTCCTGTTCCACAGCCAAGGTCGCAAATTATTTTATCGTTAACATCATCGTACGAATGAGCAGAAATGTATAATACATTGGCAGCGGCAATAGCATCAATTGTATATTGCTCCAGCATCACCTTGGGTGATGGGTGTGGCAATAGCTGTTGTATCATCATCTCAAGTCTTTTTCTTGATATGTGCCTTACTGCCATCAACAACACCAAATCCCTAAAATATGCTAATGCTTAAAAAATCCAGTGTTAGATATTAAGAAAAAAGTAGGGGGCCTTGCAACTGTCAGATTCCGAGTTTGAGATCAAAATTATTCGTGCCCGTGAAATTTTGGATTCACGTGGAAATCCTACGATTGAGGTGGACGTAGTAACAAGAGGTGGCACATCTGGTCGTGCCGCAGTTCCATCTGGCGCTTCAACAGGTATTCACGAGGCGATGGAACTAAGAGATGGGGACGAATCTCGATACAGAGGAAAGGGTGTTTTGAAAGCCATCAAAAACGTTGAGGAGGTTATTTGTCCGGCCTTAGCCGGGAAGGATATACGTGACCAAAAGGCAATAGATATGCAAATGATTCAACTTGACAGTACCAGTAACAAGAAGAGACTTGGGGCAAACGCAATCTTGGGAGTCTCTTTTGCCGTATCTAGAGCAGCGGCAAGAATAATGAAAATGCCGCTTTATAGATATCTAAGCAAATGCCTAGATATGGATCGCAAGGAATTTGTTTTACCCGTACCATTTATGAATATCATAAATGGTGGAAAACATGCGGGGAATGATCTTGCCATACAGGAGTTCATGATTTTGCCCCATGGAGCAAAAACTTTTCGAGAAGCTCTTCGTGTAGGCGCCGAAATATATCTGGACCTTGGCGAATCTCTTATTCAAAAGTATGGAAAAGGTGCTAAAAATGTGGGTGATGAGGGTGGATATGCTCCAAACATGAAGCTCACTTATGAACCTCTAGACGCCATTGTTCATGCGATAGAAAGAGCTGGATATAGAGCTGGAAAAGATGTCGGACTAGCACTCGACGCAGCTGCAAGCGTTTTTTACAGAGAAGGAAAATACACTATAGATGCGAAAAGATTTACCGCCGAGGAATTAGTGGATTTCTATTGCGATGTTGTTCAAAGCTATCCTATTCTCTCATTAGAGGATCCATTTCAAGAAGATGACTTCGAAACATTTGCCAGACTAACACAAAAAATCGGCTCTCAAGTACAAATAGTTGGAGATGATCTTTTTGCGACAAATCCTGATCGCATAAGGAAGGGTATAGATTTGGGTGCAGCAAATGCATTGCTTTTGAAAGCCAACCAGATTGGTACATTAACTGAAGCACTAGAGGCTGCCAGATTATCGTATGACAGTAATTATTCTGTGATTGTAAGCCATAGATCCGGGGAAACTGAGGACCCAATAATTGCAGACATCGCTGTCGGGATTTGCTCTGGGCAGATTAAAGCCGGTGCTTTGGCCAGGAGCGATAGAACTGCAAAGTATAATCAACTCCTAAGAATTGAGGAAGAATTGGAGGAAAAGGGAGTTTATGCAGGAAGGAACTTCCGATCAAATATCTGAGACCGGATCTGGGCTCGCTGACGCCACCGCAATTGCCCAGTACATCATACAAAACTATTCCTATTCAAGCAAGATAATCGAAGTTTGTGCGGGCGATTATCTCCAGATTGCTCTTGAGATAAAGAAAAAACTATCAAAAACTAGGGTTGTAGTAACAGATATCACA
>JBHLPJ010000041.1:0-9657 GCA_048939565.1 Promethearchaeota archaeon | reverse complement strand
TACGCATACCACTACATCATATGGTCCACGGTGCTTTATCCTGGAGCCAACCAATACATAGCCGCTACTATGATAGCAATGCTCTATCCTATTGTAGCCCTTTATGCGCTGCTCTCAATCGCCATGCCCAGATCCGGCGGTGAGTATATCTTCGGAAGCCGAATCATACATCCCTATATCGGTCTTCTGGCCTCATGGGGAATGGTTTTCGGAGGCGGGCTCATGTGGTCCGGATCTCTGGCTTCGTGGGGAACCATGTGGGGAATCGCTGATACCGTTTATCAAGTCGGGCTCTTCAACGGAGACACCGGTTTGCAGAATGCCGGCGTGATGCTTGGGGACGTAACTACACCCCTTGCCTGGGGTCTTGGATTTATCCAGATCTTCTTTGCGTTCTTCATCATGTGGCTTGGCACAAAGTGGGTCATGAGAGCCCAGTGGTTCGTGATGTTTACCACCTGGATAATGCTCTTTACATATATGTTCATTAACTTCACAACAACTCCGGCAGCGTTCGAGTCAAGGTTGTTATCCAGAGGAGGAATAGACTCCGCAGCCGTTTATAACACAGCCACGGTGGACGCCGGCTGGGTACCTGGCTTGTTTTCAATGAGCTCAACTGTGATGGCTGGATATACATACCACCAGCTAAGTACTCTGGGTTCTACTTATGTTTCGAATATTGCAGGTGAGATAAAGCAGATCAGAAAATCAATGTTCCTAGCACAATTCGGATCAATTGCAATGTTCATAGTCTACTGGGAGCTTTTCGTCCTAGCAACCTACTCCGGAATAGGCGTCAATATGATCGAAGCTGTCTCCTACATTAATGCAGCTGGACTGGATTCTGTGGTGTGGGCTCCATATCCATATACTCCGGTCTGTTATGTCTTGACCGCCTACCTTACGGATAACCTAATCCTGTCTCTGATAGCAGGTCCCGTTGGTATGTTTATTATCAACTGGGGCGGCATACTGGGACTTGGATTTGGCCCGATACGGAACCTGTTCGCATACTCCTTTGATGGTATTCTTCCGAACTTTGTCGCAGCCGTCGATACCAAAGGACGCGCGTGGGGTTCAGTATTAACGGGCGGTGTATGTGCTACTTCTATCCACACTGTAAATACATTTACTCCTTGGCTTGCATACATTGCGCACACAATCGCTGTCTGGATGATAAGCTGGACCATCCTTGGAATTGTGGGCATGGTCTTCCATATCAGAAGAAAAGACATATTCGAGCGATCGCCTGCCGTGGTGCAGAAGAGGTTCGCCGGAGCTCCAATAACGTTTTGGCTTGGATTGATATCAGCTGCAATGAGCGCATACTCTGTATGGTCGATTATATTCCCAGCACTTACAGGAGCAGCCGTAGGTCTGCAGCTTATCTACCTAGGTGCAACCATACTGTTCCTAATGGGTGTTCCAACAGTACTCTTCTGGGTTTCATACTTCTACAGGAAATCAAAAGGAGTGCCAATGGACATACGGTTCAGAGAGATTCCACCTGACTGACGCGGTATTTCCTAAATTCCCCCCTCTTTTTCTGTTTTTGCTATTATTCTGTAGGATTTCAATAGAAAGCTATTTAAACATAGAAAAATATCAAAATCCAAAAGGTGGGTGAGAAATGGGCAAGAAAACAAAACTGCTGTATGCAACCGATGTCCACGGGTCTGAAGTAACATTTAAGAAATTCATCAATGCAGGAAAAATCTACAACATAGATGCTCTGATTCTTGGTGGGGACATCACTGGAAAAATGATCGTTCCTCTTGTGAAGCAGCCCGATGGGTCCCGTAAGGCCGAATTATATGGTAATGTTCTCTCCGGAAAGACCGAAGAAGAACTTCAAGAGATAGAGAAGAGAATCCAAGATGCGGGTTACTATCCGCACCGAATGACCGAGAAAGATGTAAAGAAACTAAACGAAGATAGAAAGACGTTTAATGATCTGTTCAACCGTCTGGTGTTGGAGACGCTGGAAGGATGGATAAAACTGGCTGAAGAACGTCTAGCAGGAACAGGGATTAAGCTATACGTTACTGGTGGCAATGATGACATACCTGAAGTCTCCGACGTTTTATCGAGCTCGAGCACAGACTATATCATAAACCCAGAAGAGCAAGTAATCTACATTGACGACGTTCATGAGATGGTAAGTACAGGTTACTGCAATATGACACCTTGGAATTGCCCTCGAGACGTAACCGATGAAGAATTGGATAAGATAATTGAGAAGATGATGAGTGATGTCAAGGATTTCGACAACGCAATCTTCAACTTTCATGCTCCTCCATATGGGACTTCAATCGATGTTGCACCAGAACTTGACGAAGATCTTACTCCAAAGTTGGAGCTGGGAGGGGGCTATAAAATGATAAGTGTCGGAAGTAAGGCGGTTCGAGAAGCCATTCTGAAATATCAACCTCTTCTAGCGCTACATGGACATATCCACGAGTCTCGGGGAAGAATCAAGTTAGGAAAGACCCTGTGCGTTAATCCTGGCAGTGAGTATGGTGAAGGCGTGCTTTGGGCAGCTCATATAGTAGTTTCAGATAAGAAAATCGAGGACGTCATCTTTGTTTCAGGGTAGAGGGCAATATTGGGAGTTATCCTGATCAGAAGGCCGAAAAAGGCAAGAAAAACAGTCTTGCTTTCTCCTATTTGTTTTATTATGCTATTTTCTATCAGCCCAGGTGGAGTCACTCTGGAGAATCTACCTAGATTCATACTTGGCTCCACAGTTTTTGCACACGTCTATCCCTAATTCCTGTTCTGCGCCGCAGCTAGGACAGTATTGCTCCATTCTCTCTACTTCTTCAACTGTTTGGTACCACTTTCTCGATGTGCCAATCCTTGCACGCATTTTCCATCTGAAGGATTTCTTCTTATTCTCAATTGCATCTAAGAGTTTGTCAGTTCTCGCTATAATAGTCTCTTTATCTTTCTGGGGTAAATTATATTTAAGAAGCCATTGGTCCTTGAGTCGTTTGAGATTCTCCGTTACAGTATAATAGAAGCCCCAATCTTTGGATAATGTATCTGCAATTACTTTTGCGTTTATTTTATCGTCATCGTCATCTCCGATATCATGATCCAGGAGAAGGCATATCGTATCTTTAACATCCTTATCACCCAATCCTAGGTGCTTCTCCCCACCTACGATTTGAGTTTTCTGTAGAATAACTTCTGCCAACGGGATAGTGGGACTGTCAACATGCAGTCTGCCCTTCCATTCGATGGTGTGGTTCATCTGAAGCTTATCAAGGAAGACATCACCATTTAATGGTTTTTTTCCACTCGGCATCATTAAGGCATCTTCAGAAGGATCCCAAAAAATAATTCTTCCCATATAAAGCGCAGGAGTAAGACTTGATTCCAGAATTTTATATCCGAAGGATGACTTCAGCATGTTTTCTATCTTTTTTCTTTCTTTATTATACCCTACGAAATCGATGTCTGTGAGTTTTCGTCCCAGTTTCTGCCATAGATCATAATAGTCTTTCAGATGTAAAGCAACTGCGACAGCGCCCATCACCCTGAGTGTGATGCCACTCTTGTCAGCCTCATTTATGATTTTTGTTGCGATGTCGGTTATATCATCCATTGTTGCTAGCTTTCGCATTGGAAGTCTCCTCTCTAGAATGATGTTATTGCCTAGGCCATTTTGCTGGGTAAGTTGTATCCTCTTTCTATAAAAAACTTTTCTGTGGAAGGGAATTTTCTGCTGTTTGATTATCCTTCAAAACGTAAAAAACGCTAAAATCCAAAAATAAACAAGTGATTCGGTCCAAAAAACGACTTCGAAGAAGCAAATCGCAGGGTTTAACGGCTAATTATCTTTTTATACAACCTTCTATCAAACAATAGTTGTTCGTGCGGAGGAGGGTAAATGGATCTACTACTGATCGATCCGCCCAGAAGATATTGGGGTTTTGCTGGAGGCGGAGGATTTTTCGCGCAGCCCTTAGGGCTTGCGCACCTAGCCGGTTTTCTTGATAAGAACAAAACTGAAGTTGGCATCTTGGACTGCAACATGGAAAAAATCGACTGGGATGGATTAAGGGATGAGATCAAGAAAAGAGATCCTTGGATTGTTGGAGTCACAAGCTCCATGACTTGCTTTGTTCCAGATTCATTTAGGTGCTTAGAACTTGCCAAGGAGATAAATCCAGAGATCCTCACTTTGGGAGGAGGGCTGCAAGTCTCCTTAACTCCTGATGAATCTTTTGAAAAGTGCAAAAGTCTGGATCTTATTGTCAGGGGCGACGGCGAATTTGCATGTTATGAAGCCATAAGCGAGCTTCGTAGGAAAACACCTCATCTAGAAAGGATTGACGGGCTATCATTTAGGAGAGATGGAGAGATAGTCCACAACAAGGAGCGACCGCCAATTTCCGATCTTGACGAGTTACCGTTTCCCGCCTGGCACTTGCTACCAATGGACAAATACAGACTTCCAGTGATACCTCCAAAATGGGGTAATTTTGCAGTCGTTGTTACAACCAGAGGCTGTCCCTACAACTGCAAGTTCTGTTCTCCTAAGATTGGCCAAAAGCCTTACCGTGAAATGAGTGCAGGAAAAGCCGTCGATATGATTGAGGAACTCAATAGCGAGTATGCTACAAAAGCTTTCTGGGTCAATGATCTGTCGTTCAACGTAAATCGGAGCAGAACCGAGCAGTTTCTCAACGAGATAATTGAGCGCGGATTGAAGATCCGGATGGCAATAGATGGGACCAGAACAGATTTATTGGTGCGAGACAAGGATTTGATTCCTAAGATGAAGAAGGCAGGCGTTTTCATGGTAAACCTTGGAGTTGAATCCGACTCAAATCAAGATTTGGAGCTTTACAACAAGGAGACGACCGCAGAAAAGGCCAAGGAAGCAGTTAGACTTCTTAAGAAGAATAAAATTCACGCATGGGCCTTTATGATGGTGGGAAACTGGAATCATGACGAGGAAGACATCCACAATATTCTCGATTTTGCCAAAGAGTTGGACCCTCTTGTCACCATATTTGCCCTTGTTACGCCTGTCCCTGGCACAGAGTTCTATGAGAAAATGACAACAAAGGGGTTGATTGAAGACCTTGATTGGTCTAATTATGATTTTGCTCACCCAGTTATGAGGACCGAACATCTTTCAAGAGATCAGATTCTCGAATTATTGTGGAAAGTCTATCTAGGCTTCTATAAAAGACCGAGAAAGATTATCAAACATGCAATCTTTGGTGATGCATTCTCACGCTACACGTACAAGACTTCCCGCGGTATGGGACAGATGTTTGTTCGTTCAACTCGCCAATTAAAAGAAGGTGAATTATAAAAAAAAGGAGATGATAATTATGGAAGCTAAAAGGAAATTTCCCCTGGAGTCTTTACTCTCAGCCAGAAAATTATTAGTCCCTCAGCTAGTTGGTGATCGAGTATATTTCATCAGTGATATGAGTGGTATGTTCAGCCTCTATGCCATGGATCGAGGCGGCAGCATACCTGAGCCATTACTACCTCGAGGCTTAGCTCTTCAAAATCCACATCTGATGGCTGGTGATAGCTTCCGGGCCGTTCCAACTCTAAAGAAGGTGTTGGTACAAATTGATCAGGATGGAAATGAGAATTATCAGCCTTGCTTTGTTCCCGAAACTGGAGGTGTACCAGAGCCTGTTTTTGGCGAACGTTACGAGGGGCAACAGCTTATGTTGGTCGCATTTGATGAAAAAACCAGCATAGCTTATTTCAACATAGATGATCGTAAGACGCCTGACCGTGAGACTATTCAGGTTGACCTGAAAGACTTAAAGATCAAATCACTAGGAAAGAGCATATATGGTAACTTTCCCGCAGGCCATAGCGAGGATCACCAAAAGCTGATTCTGGCAGATACATATCTTGCTAATGATCTAGCAGGATTCATCTGGGAAAGCGATGCGGCTGATCGAAGACTTCTCTTTGGAACTCCCATAGATCAGAGAAAGGAAGGTGAGGAATATCCGCTTCTTGGTATTTCGCTTCCTGTGCATTTCATCAGAAATGACAGAGCGCTTATTTTCAAAACAACCCTCCACGATGACCTGGGGGGGATTGGCTTCCTAGATATTAAAGACCCTGAGGAAATTCATCCTGTGCCAATCCACGGCTTAAAACACAAAGGAATGGGCGAGTTAGATGAGATCGAGCATGTTCACAATGATATCTACCTGCTCCATTACAACATTGATGGCTGCAGCTGGTGGTATGAGGCGAAGCTCGATGATTCGGAGGTGCTACCAAAACTCCATATCACCCATATTCTGGTTGGGCAGCCGCCCCTCAATGACGGTGTAACCCTTGTGCAGGACGCAGGAGTGAACTGGTCCGTGGATGAATCCAAGTCTCCTCCAAGCATAGAATATGTGACAGCTTTTACCAGGGCTAACTCTCCCTCTCAGCTCTATCTGATAAACCCCAGATCTGAGACACAGAAATATGTTCGTATTTCAAATGAACGCATTCTTGGCATAGACGACAAATTCTTATCCCCCGGAGAAGACGCCAGTTTTACAAGCTCAGATGGCTTGAGGATATCTGCACGCCTTTATCTTCCAGCCGAACCCCTGGGTTATGAGCCTCCATATCCTTTGGTACTCTATGTACACGGAGGACCCCAAAGCCAAGAAAAACCTGATTTCACATGGTTCTCCATGCCTTTGATTCAATACCTAACATTAAACGGATTTGCTATCTTTGTGCCCAACGTTCGCGGTAGTAGGGGATACGGTCAGAAGTTTATGAAAATGGTAGATCATGACTGGGGAGGCAATGACACTCGAGATCATGTTGAGGGTCTCAAGATGTTGGAGAAAGACCCGCGCATCGATTCTGCCAGACGTGCTGTTACTGGTCGTTCTTATGGTGGGTATATGACCCTCTGGTTGGTTGCACGCTATCCAGAGCTGTGGAAAGCCGGTTGCGATATGTTTGGTCCTTACAATCTTGTCACTTTTGTGCAACGGCTACCGGAGACATGGAAGACCTATTTTTACCTTACCATAGGTCATCCTGAGAAGGATCGTGAGTTTCTATTAGAGCGATCGCCAGCCACTTATTTCGAGCAGGTCAGAGCACCTCTTCTGGTTGTACAAGGCAAGAATGATCCTCGTGTTATTGAGGCCGAATCGGCCGATGTTGTGGCCAAGCTCAGAAAACAAGGTACCGAAGTAGAATATCTGATGTTCGAAGATGAAGGGCACGATGTTAACAAATTCAAGAATCAGGTGAAAGCTTATACGAAGATTGTCGAATTCTTCAAACGTCATCTCAAGCCATAGCTTGCTGAAGGACTGAGATTAGCATTTTGCCCAGCACTGCCCGGTGGAGTTTTCAAGACTGCAAAAAAGGGAGAAGAAAGAAAGTCTATCTCACTCAATTCCCCATCTTGTCGTGAGTTTAACGATGAGGAAGATTACCAAAGCCACGATAATAAAGGTTATCAGCTCACCAACGAAGAGACCGATTCGGAAAGGGCCAACTGTAATCAATTCCCAATTTATACCCGGCAGGGCGAGCTCGATTATTGGCATGATGAATGCGGTCACTAGTGCCTGAACAACACGTCCGAGGTATAAACCCATTATGAAGGCAACAGCAAGACCCAAGACCTTATATTTGCTGAGGAAATCCAAGAACTCATTCTTGATACCCTTCGAAGGTGGCGGTGGCGGCGGAGGTGTGAGCAACTTCCTGATTTCTCTCAATTCTTCCAGCATTTTATCTTCCGTAGACATATACATCACGATCTAAGGTTAGGTTTCAAGACTTTGAAAATTCATTATGCTTGTCCTGCACTATAAAAAGATATAAGGCTTTGATCTCAGAAAATCCCTAATAGAAATGGCGTATAATATAACTCCATAAGTGATCGAGGCAATTATTATGAAGGTGAGTGGTATCGTTGGCAGCCCCAAAAAGAAGGGGAACGTTGACTTGTTGGTAACTCAAGCGCTGAATGGAGCAAAGAGTCGGGGAGCAAAAACACAGAAGATCTATCTTAACAACTTAAATATTAAGCCTTGCCAGAGTTGCGGAGTAGATCCGCGTCCAGAATTCTGCATATACAAAGATGATATGAAAATAGTCTATGACATATTGGAATCATCTGATGTAATCGTGTTAGGCTCCCCAGTATATTTCGACACCGTCAGTGCACAGACAAAACTTATGATAGATCGCTGCAACTGCTTAACGCCTTATGTCAAAGATGAATTAGGAAAATATGATTTCGAAAAGAGATTAGACAGAAGTAAGAAGGGGGTTTTCGTTGCTGTTGCGGGCATCGAACAAGAATTTAACACGATTTTGACTTCTATCAGGGGATTTTTTGAGTGGGCAAACATTGAATTGGTTGATGTAATTCTATACGCTCACGATGATTACGAGTTGGGCGGAGTTGGGAAAGACAAGAAGAGGATGGAGGAAGCTTTTAAAATCGGTATCAGGGCCATAGAGAATGAATCGGATTGATTCATTCCAAAGGGAAAATCGAGGTGTTGCAGTAACATCATTCTTTTATATCTCCAGAACAAAACGTTTACCGATTCAAATTGGAAAAAGATATTTCTCTCTGTGGATTTGATTGCGGTATCTGCCCAGCACATAGGTCCAATCTTAAATCTGACAAAGATCGCGACATAGTTGATAAAGGATGGAAGAGATTCCATCGATCACGCGGATGGATATACGATAGACCCCACTGTGAGGGATGTTTTAGGACATTGGAAAAAACACCTCTCTGGAGTACCTGCCCTATCAGAAAATGTGCCCTAGGAAACAACATAAAAAACTGTGGCTATTGTCTCGATTATCCTTGTCCACGAGTAAACTGGCTGATCCATGCTACAAACCTGATTGCCGAAAGAACGAGGAAAGAAGGAACGCAGGAAGAATATGAAAGATTCGCATTACCTTATCTTAACAAGGCAAGGCTTGATGAAATCCACGAAAGAGTTGGTAGAACCACAACCGGAATGGAGTTCAAACCTGTTAATAATTCGACATTATCCTACCCGTCCCGTCTGAATCCGAAAGCGTTATCAGGCACAAAACTCAAACCGCATGAATTGCAGGAGACAATGCAAAAACTACACTCCAAACTTGAAAGCATGATGACATTGCACTGTAGGACGCTTGGGGGGCAAGAACAAGAAATGAAAAGAAGGAAAGAAGGCCTGAAGTTCCTTTGGGTTATAGCTCGATATGGAAGACTCATAGTCGATGATAGTCCCCTAATTGAAGTCGCTGAAGAGCAAATGAAGAAACAGCTCAAGTACGGGAAGCATAGAATCAATCAGAAGTTGCAGGAATTGGCAGACTACGGAATTGAAGGCAACTACATCGAGAACAAGATTGAGATCAAGTTTACTGAGGAATCAAAGGTGGCAGTCGCGATTCAACATTATATACAGTTGCTTCTAAAAAACCACAGCGAGAGAACAGCCTTCTCTAAATTTTGGAAGGCAGACATGGGCGTCTTCACTTGATCACCCACGGGATTCAAAAGGTATGTGGATTTGAGGTTCGCTTTCCGGGGTTATCGATGGTAATTCAATAACCATTTCTGTGTTACTCATATTTCCTTATGCGAGATTCTTAAACTAATAAAGGCAAGTGTCT
>JBHLPJ010000169.1:0-3041 GCA_048939565.1 Promethearchaeota archaeon | reverse complement strand
AATTATCCTCTTTGAAGGCCTATCAAAGGGTCTACTCCAAACATTGGTGTCTAGGTAAATGATCATACTCCTTAATTGAAGCAAGAATTAGAAATAACTTTCGTAATTGAAACCCTAATCAGTTTTCGTCCTATTTTGTTTATCTGTATTTCAAAAAGAAAGCTACTTTATCTGAAACATATGTTCTAACAAGAAATCCAATTATTAAAACACCAACAAAACAAGATTCTTAGGTATTAGATTTTTTTGCTGATTTCAGCTTGCATCCTTAGTAAGGAATAAATACTCACACGAAGACAACAACTGTTAAATGCAAAAGTGAGACTCAAGGAGAGGCGACGTTCAATGTCACAGGAAGAGAATAAGGCGATTGTTCGCAGGTTTATTGAAACCCACTGCCTTGCCAGAACACAGACTAGATTCCGTGTGATAAAGTCAGAGGGATGAATTGTCATGACCCAAATGAAACTTCTTCTTACATCAGCAGGCATTACAAATGAACATATCCGAAAAGCACTTGTAGACCTGCTAGCCAAGCCAATCAATCAATCCACGGCTTTAATTGTTCCCACAGCAATTTATGCATATCCCAATGCAAGCAATTATGCTTGGAGATCATTACAGAGCCTTGGCAATTTAGGGTGGAAAGAGTTTGGAGTACTAGAGCTAACTGCTCTACCGAGCCTGAAAAAAGAAGTTTGGCTACCAGAAGTTGAAGAGGCAGATGCTATAATTGTCGGAGGAGGAAACGTTTTTTATCTCAGCTTCTGGATGCAAAGGTCAGGTCTTTTTGATATTCTACCTGAGTTGCTTGAGAAAGGAAAAACTTACGTAGGTATCAGTGCCGGGAGTATGATCCTGACTCACAGCTTGAATTTTGATCGTAAGCGTTTTGAAAAGACAGGAATCTACTATGACGATGAGTATGAAGAGGAAGCACCAATCAATGCGGGCAGCGATAAGACCATGCGTCTTGTCGATTTTGTGATTCGTCCACACCTCAATTCTGACATGGTTCCTAAAGTAACGCTTGAAAATATCGAAAAATGGGCTGCAAAAATCGATTTCCCCTTATATGCAATTGATGATCAGACAGCTTTGAAAGTTATCGATGGGAAAGTTGAAGTCATAACTGAAGGCAATTGGAAGTTGTTTGAAAAGAGAGGGTAAATTTCGGGGATTAATATCTAACCCCCAAACCCAGAAATTATCTCACTCCGGTGGTATAAGCTCCATATGGTCATCCTCTCCACCACCACTGATCCTGCAGTTTGAATTAGAACATATGTTCTAAAGAAATCCAATTATTAAACCACCAGCAAAACAAGATTTCCAGGTATCAAATCCTGAATATTCGATTTGTTTGTTTGTGAAAGAACTATTTTGACTAGATAGACTTATCTACAACCTCGGCAATAATCAATCTTACAAATATATTAGTAAATAAGTTGCGGTATATTTGTATTAGCATAGTATCGATTTAGGGGGGAGTGAAAATAAGCGAGATACTTAAGGAGCTAACCATGAAATTAAGGGACGCAGCCGATAAGATGCAGAGTGACGATAAAAGCTATACTGTTGATGAAAGGTGCACGCCTGGACGAGGAGAAGGTTGCTATACGTTCTCTTTCATGGCCAAGAAAAAGGGAGGTTTTGGCAAACTGAGGGCAGCAGTCAGTGCAGCTAAGGTAGGCTTGGCCGCAGTGCGTGGAGGAGAAATAAGCGCTGCGCAGGAAGCGCTCGGAGAAGCATCTAAAGTGGGCGAAGAAAGATACATGGCGTCCCTTGAACCAATTCATAGCGAGATGCTAGGACATGAAATCGCACCCATCCTCAGAAGGTGGGCCATGACAATACCGGAAGGCTTCATAGAAACCATAGGCAGCACATTAGCCCTTCCAGAGGACAAGTCTTGGATCTCATCGAACATAAAACCTGGAAAAGAAATTAGATTAAGAATAGACTTCGCTAAGGTGAAAGGTGGGGCCCAGTAGAAGTATTCACATAGCTACAGGGGGGTTATATTCCTAGAGTAGTGCAAGCTCCATATAGTCATCCTCGATACCACCACCGATCCTGTTGCCTTTCTTCTCTAATTCCCATTCAGAATCGGTTATCATCCAATTGACAAACCACCAGCAAAACAAGATTGGAATCTAACTGTTAAATGGTAGCAAATAGGTCCCTACCGCATCCTATACAGAATTCTGCGTCTCTTGGATTCTTCTGACCACAGTCTGGACACTTGATTTCCGCAAGTGAAACGGGCTCCAGTATCGTGGTTCTCTCTTAATCTAGTTCAGCAGGTATGTGTTCAGGAGCAGACTCTGATTTTTTCATCCTCCTGTGAACTACCCAAGTTCCAATTCCCAATATAGCAAGAGCGACAACTACCAGCACTATCATGATGATAGTTCCTGTACTTAGAAGAACATATTCTATCCACATCTGGACTTTGCTGTATTCAGGAGTGGAATCTGGAAGAGGTGGTATAAATGATTCAGGCATTCCTATGAGAATATAAAAAGCGTCGTCGTAAGGTGCTGTAAATTCTCCCGTATGAATTCGGACATCTACTTTGAAATAGAGTAGCTCTTCTGCAGGAATTGTTTCATTCTCAATGGTTGCTCTATCCCACAGCCTTTGATCAAATATTAGTAAAGCGATTGAATCACCTTCAATGACTTCGATACGGAATTTTATTGTCTGTCCTCTGGTCATATTAGACGATATAACTTCAGACCTATATTCTGAGCTAAAATTGTAACTTACGTGTTCTGGAAACTCTGCTCTTACTAAAACAACTGGAAATCCTGCTGATAATATTAGCAATCCCATGAGAACCATACTGAATATGGTTGATTTTCTCATGAACTCTCCCCCCAAATTATCCTGTGAAAATCATAGCTAAAAACCTTGTTTAATTGAGTGGAACGCTTGACACAAATCAGTCCTCATCCAATCATCAAAACACCAGCAAAACAAGATTTGAGAAGATTCTAGTTGGCTGTTCCTACTGGTGTTAGTCAAACTAATTAAAT
>JBHLPJ010000002.1:0-32160 GCA_048939565.1 Promethearchaeota archaeon | reverse complement strand
GTATTTGATGGCAGATATGAACTACAAGTTCGATGAGATTTATTTTGGCATAGGTAGAACGAAGGTTCAGATAGGTCCGATTTTTGTTTGTCCCAATGTAGCAGTAGAGCGTGAGATGCAATTGCCTATTAAGCGAAACGGAGAGAATGTTGTTAAGGTCATTATCTCAAATAGATCAGACCAAGAAGTTACTCAAGCAATAATATCAGATATGATTTGGGAAGGTTCTGAGGATACAAGGCGCAAATTCTGGGAAGTCAGGGATCTCAAGCCTGAGGACGAGAGAGAATTCAAGTATGTATTCACTCTGGCAGAAGGAACCAAATACCTGAGATTTGATGGGATAAGAGCAAAGATGAGATTCGAGAGGTTTATCCCGCAGAAATTCTTTGATTTTGTTTCAAAGCCTCTTAATATGGAAATCGAGTAATCATCTCTAGCATTTCAGGGGAGTACGATGATGCGAAAATTCAAAGCCGTCATTTTCGATCTCGATGGAACTCTGGTGTGGTTTAGGATAGATTACATGAGTGCACGAAAGAAGGCTTTAGATCGACTTAGAGAACACAATATAGACGCTGAACTCTTATCAGCAACTGAACCGATCTTCACAACCCTAGGAAGAGTATTCGACTATCTGAGGAAAAAAGGGGCGAAAGAGGGGGAACTGAAGAGAATAAGACAAGCAGTAGATCAAGCAATCGAGCAATATGAGCTCGAGGGTGCTAAAATGACATCGCTGATTCCTGGAGTCATAGGAACCCTGGAGGAGCTCAAAAGGAGAGGGTTTAAGCTAGGGATCTTCACACTGAATAGAGATTTGACTACCAGTTATGTCCTTAAAAAAACGAACATTAGAGAATTCTTTGATGTTATTGTGACTCGGGATGATGTTGATGAGCCAAAACCCAGTATCGAGCATTTGGGCAAGGCGATCGAGCTTCTGGGAATAGCACCAGAAAAGACAATAGTCATTGGAGATCATCCAGTGGATTTTCAAGCAGCCAACAGCATTGGAGTCTTAACAATCGGTGTGGAGACTTCCATGAAAACAGCAGAAGAATTAAAGAAAGGAGGAGCAGATTACACCATTAGAGGGGTGTCAGAGTTGACAGATTTTCTCGATAGTATGAGTTATCAATCAGAACAATAAAATTTAAATAATCCCAAAAGACTATCGAGTATAGCCTTAAAGTTCTGAGGTGTCGCCACATAAATGAGTTATGGCATTAAACGTCTTGTGCTGGACGTTCTTAAGCCACATAATCCTCCACTGCACGAATTGGCAGACAGAATAGCAAGACTTGATGGAGTAAGCGGAGTTAACATCTCTTTGATCGAAGTTGACACTGAAACAGAGAGCATCAAAATTACCATCGTAGGTCCTGATTTACAATTCGATCTGATCAAGCAACAGTTGGAAGAGCTTGGGGGTTCTATTCACAGCATCGATCAGGTAGTTGCAGGTCAGCGAGTTGTTGAAGAAGCAAAGACACACCAATAAGTAATCTAGGATCAAAGCCGAGGGTCTAGAAAAGCTGCTAAATCTTAAGAATCTATCAAGAGTAGAGGACAGACTTTGCCTATTCTTGCAGGGAAGAAAACGAATATTTCTGTTGATTTTCGAAATGGTTTCTACTCTAAGTGGGGGATTTATGCGATGCCCATTCGGGAGCTCTGGTTTCAAGAACAACATCGTTCCCTGAAAGGTATGGCTTTATATCGATTATAGGAGATCCTTCAAACGCATCCAGACCTTTCACAGTAAGGGTACAATTCACTACTTCTATGATCTCGGCAACACATAATCCAACTGGGTTTGGCCTACTAGGACTTCTGGATGCAAACACTCCAACAGGAGGTGCCCCGGGATGTCTTTTAGGGATCACGCTCAATACACTTCTGTCTTCTCTGCCGTCTCTAAGATGAAACCAGTATAATATGATGATGTGTGAAAATTCTGCAAGACTCTGCAGACCTGAGCAGTATTCCTGAAAGACAGTTATTTCAGATACGGGTCCAGAACTTTTTACAACGCCAATGGCCTTTAATTCAAATGCTGAGCTCTCGGACAAGATACTCTCAACCTGTGTTTAATCATTAGTAAGTGAAAAGACTGACAAGATTTAATGATAAGCTGCACGCTCTTTCATTACACATACTCCGTAAACAACATCTATGCCGTTTTCTTGGCAGAATTCTATTGCCGAATCAGATTCTGAACCCGGCTGCAGCCAGACTTTTGTTATTCCCAACTGTTTACACGTTTTGACAATTTCTTCGGTTATTTTAGGGGGGACTACTACATCGACGACATCGGGTTTTTCAGGCAAACTCTCCAGATTGGGATAGACCTTGTCTCCCAAGACCTCGTTTATTTTTGGATTTATTGGATAAACTTTGTAGCGCGCGCTCCGCAAATCCTTGTAGACTCTATGACCGTATTTTTCTGGATCTCTACTCACTCCTATGACAGCATAAACATTCTTCTTGTTAACAAACTCCTTGATCAGATCTTGAATCATTAGTCCCTCCTTTAAATCCGTCCTACTATGATTTCGAAATCTTCTTTTCCCACATCTTCTCCAGAGTCCACCTTATGGTTCTCTGTATTTCCTTATTTCTTTCTTGACTTCCTGTGTTTCTAATGATTATCTCTTTTATGATCCCGCCTTCAATTCGGACTTCGAATGCAATAACGTCTTCTTGAGCCAATTCACCGGCTTCTACTTTAGCTTGATCTTCTTCTATCATGTTATTCATTATTCTCTTTACAAAGAATGAATCGAAAGGAGGCAATCCTGGATCGAACTGATGCTCCGACACAGGAATTATTCGGACTTCGTCATTGTCAATATACATTGCAGCTAACTCGATACTGCCTGATTTTATGGAGACGGCCTCTTCCATCATCTCAGCCTTAGGTTCTTCCTTCTTGCCGGTGAGCTTATCTGCAGTCTTGAAACTGCTTTTTACAAGAAAAGCATCAACAGCTTTGAGAAAACGTTTAAGCGTATTAACCTCTTCCTGCTTCCTTTCAATTTCCTTTTCAATGAAACTCTTCAGTTCTGCAAGAATTTCAACATTTTCTTCTGGCAACACCATCTTCTCCTTTGAATCGATAGGGGGAAGTAATAAATTAATCTTTAGTTGACAAAAGTTAATCAAAAGCGTCTTATTGGTGAATTCATAACTAAGAATAATGTGGTCTGCTGAATTACCACTAATATGACATCTTCTTAGGCGATAACAGGAATCTTGGAATGATAGAAAAATGGCTAAGCGATACATAATATTCGTCTGTGGCAATTGTGGACTTCCACTTTTCACAAAGGAAACTCAGAAAACAAGGAAGTGCCCAAGATGTGATTATAGCATCAAGATAGGACGTGCCCGCAAAATAGGGTATGCTGATGATGGATTTGAAGCAAGTAAAATCGTGCGATTCATTAAATTGCCCAAGGACAAGAAGGGTGAATTTAAGGCCATTGATTCGGGAGCACAAATAAGGGGATCTAAAAGAGATCGATTTATGAGAATCTTGCTTTCACTAACCGAAGAATCTGGGGGAAAGGCAATTCCTGAGAATGAAATAATTAGAGCAGCCAAGAATAAGGGATTGGAAGAGGAGTGGGTTGATAACCAGCTAATTCGTTTGGAGAGAAACGGACTTCTTTTAAGACCAAAAGAAGGATTCATATTGTTTCTTTCTCAGTAGTATGATCAAAACGGGGGATGATCTTTGAAGGACACATACTTGGTATTCATTTGCCCTAATTGTGAGTGTTTCACATTTATACCGACAGAACATAGAATTAGGATCTGTAACCATTGTGGGAGGATGATTATGGCAAACCCCCAACATTCAAAGATCGTAAAAGGACAAAAAGAAGCATATTCTAAAGTCAGAGAATATAACAAGAAGGGAGGAAAGAAGAAGTTCCTATCAGAAGTTGAAGCTTATTCCAAAATGGATGATGACTCAATCGAGGATCTTGTGGATTTTGAGATTGATATCGCGGGGTCCAAAGACAAGCGCCTATTTCAGATACTGAGGAATCATTGCACCAAATCAACTCTGCTCGGTGATTTTTACAGAATGTGTGCCAAAGCCCAATTAGACTGGGATTGGGTAGGCAAGAGAGTTGGGATCTTGGCAAGCCAGGGAGGAGTAATGTTTCCCAATCCATGGTCTTTAAAATACATTATGACCGATATTCAAGCAGATAAAGAAAAAGAAAAGAAATCGAAGACTCAACATAAAAGAAGAGAAGTCAGCGCAAGATTACGAGAGCTCTTCGGAAGAATAACAGAAGCTGTACCTGAAGATTATGTGTACCTGCAAATGAAAGATTATGGTTTCGAAAAAGATGAAGTAGAGATAGTCCTAAATGATTTGATTGACGAAGGTTACATCATAAGACCCAGACCAGGCCTTCTTAGATTCATCGAGGATTGGAAAAACTAAGCTCTCTTCATGTATGTTAAGATTTTTCCAGAATGTATGGCTACAGATCCTCCAGAAAGCTGAAGATTTTCAACATCATTGTCTACTTCTTGAACCGATTTCAGAAGACTAATGCAGTTATCCACAATAGTTGCTCCGTATACTGGTTTCTCAATTTCCCCATGTTTAATCCTATAGGCCTGTATGATCCCTACCCCAAAGTCACCAGTTACACTATTTGAGGTGTGGGCTCCGCTAACATCACGTACATAGTACGCTGAATCCAGCTGTTCCATCAATGATGCTTTGGCAGTAGGCGGTATAAAGAAGCTGCTCAAAGCTATCATGGGAACGCCGCTGAAACTTCTCTGTGCGTTACCAGTGCTTCCCTCTCCTGCTCTCCTACCCCATTCAATGTCATAAATGAAGGATTTGAGAATACCGGCCTCTATTATTTCATTTTTTCTAGTGGGCGTTCCCTCTCCATCATAAGGACGAGAGTTAAAGAGACTCTCCAAGTTGCCCCAGTCATAAATCTGAAGCTTTTCACAAGCTATCTTTTTATTTATTGAATTGGCCAGAAAGCTTCGACCTCTGCATACATTCTCCCCACTTATGGCGGGTCCTAATGTATAGGACAATACTTGAGCAAAAGAGTCCGGGTGAAATAATACATGACCACTGATTTTGTCAACTTTTTCAGGTTTTAGCGAAAATGCCAAAGTCCTAACAAATTCATCGCTTAGTTCTTCTACAGACTTCCCGACCCCTTTGGCAAGAGACTCCGAGACCCCGCACTCGAGAGAAGGGGGATTTATTGCTTTACCACCGATTCCTTTCTTAAGTATCGACTTCTCATACTGGATATCCAACCCCAGGGTATTTAGAATCCTCACTCTGCCTACGCCTCTTACAAGTCCTCCGCTAATTACTGCATCTATTCCTCTTTTTTTGAGGGTGTCTTGAGTATTGGCTAGCATATTTCTCGCGTTCTCAAGGAAGTAGCTGTAAGGCAAGTTGGAGACTTTCGGATCAAGAAAAGCTTGGTTGTGGTCCTTCTTAGCTTCTGCAAAACCAATAAAAGGATTCTTACGATTGACTTTTGCTAGGGCTATTGCCCTATCCAGGCCCCTCTCCAGACTTCTTTCTGTAATTGTGTTTGTTGAGGAGAAACCCAGCTTGTTGTTTCGAATTACTCTAATGCCAACACCTCTTGAGACTCCGGTTCCAAATTCATTCAAGATATTGTTCTCAAAGCTACAGTCTGTAACCTCTCGATATACGAAGAAGATTTCGGCCTCAATTCCTTTTTTTTCAGCTCTTTTTATTGTTTTTTCCAGAATATCACTCATCTACTCTCCTCCAACGCTGAGCTTTGGAACTCTTATGGGAGGCCCTCCACTTCCAACGCTTATCTGTTGACCTTTTCCACAAATGCCTATATCTGTTCCAAAATCCTTACCAATAGCATCAAGTGTCTTCAAGGTTTCCAGAGTTGAGCCCGAGATAGTTACATCCCGAATAGGCGTAGCCAATTGTCCTTTTTCAATTAGCCAACCTACCTGCCCGGCAAATTGAAACATTCCAATTAAGGAAGCTTGACCGCCCATGAACTTCTCAACGTATATACCTTGATGAATGTCTTCAATCAATTCCTCAAAACTGAAATCACCTTTTTTGAGATATGTGTTTCGCATTCTAATGATAGGGGGGGTGTGATAATTGGATGTTCGCGCATTACCCGTGGGACTTATACCCAACTTGGCTGCATATTCACGGTTGACCATGAATGTTTTCAACGCTCCATCCTTAACCAGTGCGGTTTTTTCATGCCTGATGCCTTCATCATCATAAGGGACCCAAGCACCGTCCTTGCGAATACCATCATCAATTATTGTCACGCCTTCGTCTGCTATCTGTTTCTGGATCATTTCTCTATTTAGAATGCCTCCGGCCATAACGAGATCAGCCTCACATAAGTGGCCAAAGGCTTCATGGATTAATGTGCCAGTCATAGATTGGTCCAAGACAACCGGGTAGTCTCCTTTCGGAGGTCTTTTGCCTTTTAATGCAACCTGTCCTCGGTTCAAAACCGAATCTGCCAGCTCGAAGGGTTTCCAGATGTCACGATCTTTATAGAACTCTAATCCGTATGTGCCGCCTATTGCATCTGCAGATTTTGCCAATTTTCCATCTTTTTGCAGAACAGCTGAAAAAGTCATCACGGTAAAGGGTGCTTCCATAGCAATCTCTGATCCATCGCTGTTGACAAAGAACTCCTCACTGTGTGAAGCAGCGAGTGAAATAGTATAAGATTTCAGCGTTCTTGGAGTCTTGTCTTCAGACCGGAGTCTTCTATGAAGTGATATGGGGATGCTGCAAATCTCGTCAACAGGTGTATTATGAATATCTATTTTGCTTTTTACCCGCAACCTGTCCCTAACCGTTCTGGTTTCAGCCACTTCGATAATTTCATTTCCGCTGCTGATTCTTGCTGCTTTGACCATATTTCTGACTTGGCTATGTATTTTCCTTTTGGAAGGGTTATCAAGAGATGAGAAATGCCACATATCATTCATCAAAAAACGTATGCTTAAGCCTTTGCTCTCACCAAAATCGACTCTTTTGATTCCTTCTTCTGAGATTATTATTGTGAATGCTTCCCCTGATTCTGCTCTTGATTCAACTAGTTTTGCTCCGTGCTTTGACACCAGTTCTACCGACAGCCTGGCAAGATCCTCTAGGTCTGTAGCCATAACCTCACCCCAAGCATTGTTGTGAATTAACTACCCATATTTCTCCCAGTGCACGACGGAATTTAGAGATTTTCTACCAGTAGCATACGGTTTTTCTGCCGGATGTCCTATAGGTATGAGGGCAATAGGACGAACTTCTGGGGGAGTTTCTACTACTTCGCGTGCAGCGTCTTCACTAAAAGCGCCGACCCAGCAGCTTCCGAGCCCCAGTGCATAGGTAGCCAGCAAGATATTTTGAATTGCTGCAGCCGTATCTTGAATACAATATAAGCTTCTTCCTCTCGAACCATACCCCCGACCTGAAGCTCGTTCATCTGCGCAGACGGCTATAACCAAAGGGGCCTCTGCAATGAACATTTGACCATATGCGGCCCTTGCAAGATCTCTACGCTTATTTGGATTTTTTACCACAATGAATGACCAAGGCTGTATATTTCCTGCGGAGGGGGCACGAATTGCGGCATCCAAGATCATTCTTAATTCCTCGTCAGAAACCTCTTTACTGTTAAATCTTCTGATACTTTTCCGTCCCTTAATAGCTTCGAAGACATCCATTAGGACTCCTCCTTAACAGTTCCTATTTCTGTAATGAGGATATTAATAAAAGATGAAGGTTTGATACTCACAAGGTTCAAATGTGAGTAGTTTACCTTTTGCTTCTAACAAAGAGATGACAGAGTGGGGTATTGTATTCTCCTCAAATAAGCTATTTTTCGTAAATACCTTTGGAGATTTATTACTTTGTATTTTGGAGTCATGATTAACGGTGGACTGGAGAGCAATTGAGGCAAAATGGCAAAAAATTGGAGTGAAAGCAGACTATTTGAAGTGAACCCTGATGGATGGGGAAAGATGTTCACCACATTTCCGATACCACATATGAATGGCCCCGTTCATTTGGGTCATGCCCCAACATGTTCAATAGTTGACATATTCGCTGGATTTAAGCGAATTCAACCATACCATGTTCTCTTCACCTTTATCTTTCCTGTTACTGGTGAACATACGGCAGAGGTTGGCGAGCCACGAAGACCAAGCATACATATTCTAGTTTGATTTCCTGCCGGGTATCTTATGACCGATCCTGACTTAGGAAGTACTGGAGCAATAAGATTCAAAATAATTGAGAAATCTCAGCAAAAACTGCGAATAACTCCACCTACATTCTGAGAAATTCAATCCAAGACTCGGCAATAAACGAAATATATAAAAGACAGCTTCCCAAAATATTAGATTGCTAAGTTATGTTAGGAGGTAGCAGCTTCCTATGGCTGAACGAACCAAGTGTCCAAGATGTGGAGGCTTTAACGTCACCAAAGAAGATGATAAATCAGAAGCACTGGGATATGCTGGTCATGTCCCCATATATGGCAAAAGACTCATTTGTCACGATTGTAGAAATGAATGGAAGTAACCACTCCACTTTTTTTGCTTTGTAAAGAGCTCGTGAAATATAGAAAAGGCTCCTGCAATCTCCCAGATCAACTCATCACTCAGCTTTTGCAGGGAACATTTCTGATAATTTTAATAAATAACTAGGGAGCTTATTTGTGGTGGTAGATAGGTATGGAAAAACTTTTCGGGACATCCGGCATTAGAGGTATATTCAACACCGAATTTACGCCATTGATGGCTCTAAGATTGGGGTCGTCTCTGGGGACTTACGCTACTTCAAAGTCAGTTGTAGTAGGTAGAGATACAAGAACAGCTGCGAAAACGATTGAATCTGCAATCACCTCGGGTCTGCTAAGCACAGGATGTACAGTGTTAAAAACCGGGATCGTGACCACACCAACTCTTGCCTATGCTACAAAACACCTGAATGTATCATCAGGTATCATGATAACTGCCTCTCACAACCCACCACCCGCAATTGGCATAAAGCTGTGGAATCCCGATGGAATGGGGTTTACGTCTGAGCAAGAGCATGAAATTGAAAGAATATACACTAGGAAGGCCTTTTCGCTGAAACCTTGGCATCTCTTGGGGAAAACCCAAAACATAGAGACTGCAGATTCCACCCATATAGAAATGATAAGGGAGAGTGTTGATGCCAAAAGCATTGGAAGAAGACAATTCGAGTTAGCTGTTGACCCAGGGTGTGGAGCAGCTTATGAAATAGCACCTAGATTGTTGAGAGAATTAGGTTGCAGGGTAATTAGCCTGAATGCCCAAGGGGATGGTTTTTTTCCAGGCAGAGATCCTATTCCATCTGAAGAGAATTTGATGAATCTATCTGCTTTGGTGAATGCTACTTCTGCCGATCTAGGTGTAGCTTTCGATGGTGACGCCGACAGGGTTGTCTTCACGGATGAAAGGGGAAAAGTTATCGAGGGGGATCGATTTCTGGCAGCCTTGGCCAAAAGAGAGATTGAGAACGGTGGTAACGGAAAGACCGTTACTACTATAGATGGCAGCATGGTGATCGATGAAGTAGTAAACGAAGCTGGCGGTGAAGTCTTCCGAACACCCGTAGGTGATATTCAAGTTGCCATAAAGATCAAACAGTGCAAAGGTATGCTTGGTGGAGAAGCTTGTGGAACATTCATATGGCCCAAGGCTCACTACGGACCGGATTCCTTACTCACTGTAGGAAAGTTGCTTGAATTCCTTGCCCATGATGGGGTTAACATCAGTGAATTCGTCTCATCAATACCCAAATATCCTATTTTACGAGGGGTAATTGAATGCCCCGACAAGCTAAAAAGATCCTTAATGGACGACTTGGAAAAGGAATCAGCCTCGCTTTTGGAGGATATCACCGAAGTACAGAAGGTTGATGGTTTGCGTCTACTATTGAGTGAAGGCTGGATTCTGATACGTCCTTCTGGAACCGAGCCAATAATACGTCTAACTGTTGAAGCAAAGAATATTGGTACTGCAAATGATTACCTAAGAAAAGTGGATACAAGGCTATCAGAACTTATTGAATTCCTCAGCAAAAGCAGCAAAGAATAAGAATTACTTGCTAGGAAACAGATTGGCAACCATTTTTGCATAATTTCTAAATACACTCACAGTATTGCCGAGACTAGTCATAGATCTCCCAGCACCTATCAAGACCAGCTTTCCCGCTCCAGATAACACTATATAGCCCTCCGCTCCTGTGACAATAACCTCCCAAAGATCTCCAAAGCCCATTCTTGATACGGCAGTCTCTCCTACATGAAGCATGGCAGCTGAAATTGCTGACATTAGATCCGGTTCAACTTCATAGCCAACAGTTTTGAAAGCAAGTCGTTGTCCCTCACGCGTAACACAGGCCAGAGCCTCTAATTCGGTTTTCATGGTAATCTCACTAAGATAATTGGCCAATTCTTTTGCTTTTTCAGGAGTGATTTTTACAGATGACACCTTCAGATCTCCCTAACCAAATGATGCGTTGATCACAATCTGTCTTAATGCACTGCTATTTCTTTCCCTTTTTTTCCCTTTTTAGCTTCTTCTCTTTCTTGGGGATATCGATTTTAAAGAAATCGACTAGATCGCTCAAATGCAATTTCATTTCATCTCGCAGTGAACGAGGAGTAGTATCCTTGACAGGGACTTCAACTCCCTTACCTGTTTTCAAGAATTCCACAGCCAGAACGCGACCTTTGTCCACTATTACTCTAGGTGTGTAACCTTCTGCAAAGAATATTCCCTCTGGTAGCTTAGAGGCTTTTTCTAATTTTGTTTCAACCTTTTTCTCCCCCAAGAAAATCGTTCGATATTCTGTGATTGCATATACCTCGTTGCCAACGATGACCAACTCTCTTTCATATCCGCGAGGGATTTCGACTCTTTCAAGTTTCGATATTACTTCTGCTTCAAGAGGCGTAACTACTGCTGGAGTGGGAGAGGGCATGGGCGAAGTGACTCTTGAGGTTGCAGGTGTTTTTGGTGCTTCAGGCTGTTTGACTATTGGCGCGGGAGCTGGAGCAGCCGGTGCTGGAGCAGACTTGGGAGTTGGATCAGGAGTGGGAGCTGCAACGGGCATAGGAGGTTTGGGCTCAGCTGGAAGCGCAGGACGGGGAGCTTTCTTTGGTTTGGCTCCAATTGAATCGAGAAACTCTTGTGATTCTTCACCTTCATCAATGCTCAAAGTCTTATAGGTTAATCCTCTTTCCTGTCTTATTTGATTTGCCACTCGCGCACTAATAAATTTCTGTCGAACAGGGGCACTATTACCTTTCCATATCCAAATTTTCTTCAAATCATCATCTATTAAAATAAGAACTCTGTCGCTGACTAAATAATCCTTAATTGGTCTATCTCCCTTTAGTTCGTCTAGATCACCAGAATCCGATACGCCGTAGATTATCATTACTAACACATCACTTTCCTAGGTTTTGGCCTCAGTCTTTATTATTATTTTCCTATAATTTAACTTTTCCTTCAACCATTAATAAACCGCAACAACCCTGAAGTAAAGGTTTTCGGAGTGTGAGCACCTACTAACATAAGAATAGCTCACAGGCATTCTTTCATAGCTTTTGGAATCATCTCTATGACATCCGTGGCAACAATATGATATCCTAGTCTGTCCACAGCTAAATCACCTGCGCGACCATTTATGAAGGCAGCTGAGACTGCTGCTCTAAATGGATCGGAGCCTTGTGAAAGAAATGTTGCAGCAACGCCACTGAGGACATCGCCAGTACCTCCCACAGTCATGCCAGGATTGCCAGTAGTGTTAATCTTGTAGCGTTTTCCATCAGAAACAATATCTTCATGCCCCTTAAGAAGCAGAACTACACCAAGTTCTCCTGCTGTTCTCATTATTATGCCAATTCTTTTCTGAAGCTCCTCAGAGGGGGGCAGGATTTCGCCAGTAAGCTTTGTATATTCGCCAGCGTGGGGTGTCAATACAGCAGGAAGTCCGCTCAAGATGGTCTTCTCTTTTGCCATTGCCTTTATTGCATCAGCGTCAACTAGGGTTGGCTTGTTGGACTCTTTGATAAGATCAAGAATTTTAAGTACAGCATCTACTGTTTCTGCCTCAACACCCAAGCCAGGTCCTATGGCAACACAGGATGCCCAATCAATTAGTCCCTTCAATGAAGGGAGTGCATCCTCCGTAAGAACATCCCCGGGTAGGCTACGGACAATTAGGTTTGGAGAAAAACTTCTCACTGCGTCCGCGACACTGCTCGGAGTAGCAATGATTGCTAGATCTGCTCCGGTTCTAAGGGCCGCGAAGGCCACAAATGTAGGAGCCCCATGATAATAACTGCCTCCCCCTATAACCAAGATTTTTCCAAATTCCCCTTTTTTGGCATGCGGGCTACGGCTTTTCTGGGTCATTCCTACATCTCCAGGTCCTGCGATAATCTCTGCTTCTGGCGGAATGCCGATTCCGGCAACTGTAAGTCTACCCACATGTTTCTGCGCTTTCAGCAGTCCGGGTTTAGCTTTGTGGAATGTTACTGTCAGGTCTGCTTCAACTGCTCGATCAGATATCTTTCCGGTAGATGCATCTACTCCTGTTGGCGCATCAACTGCAACCTTCAACCCAATGAAAGTATTAATTATGTCAACAGCCACAGTGATGGGGTCTCTAAGCTTCCCAGAGAATCCTGTTCCAAGAATGGCATCTACAACTATGTCCGCATCAGATACTAGATCCTTAATCTTGGATTCCTCGGAAGAATCTGTGCAAATTACCTTATCAACGGTCAGCTGCATCTTATCTAGGATTCTCCAGTTCCTTTGGGCTTCAGGGGTGCGAATCCGATCAGGATGGCCCATTAGGATAAGGCATACTGTAGCTCCCAACCCAGCCAGATGCCTAGCCGCCACAAATCCGTCTCCGCCGTTGTTTCCCAGGCCGCAGAATATAACGATTCTCTTGCCTTCAACCTTATGGGTATTGTTAATGGCATCTGCAACTCCTCGTCCTGCGTTTTCCATCAAGATGTGAGGTGGAACACCCAAATAGTCGGAATTCCTGTCGGCAATCTTCATGTCTTCAACAGTAATAACATTCAAATTACTCCCCCCGGGGAATTACTGGGAATAAGTATGTAGACACTTTTGGGTTTTAAGATTATCCATCAGTCTTTAATCCCTAG
The DNA here is from genome assembly GCA_048939565.1 of Promethearchaeota archaeon. Lineage (GTDB taxonomy): Archaea > Asgardarchaeota > Odinarchaeia > Odinarchaeales > JBHLKK01 > JBHLKK01. The sequence goes on along the minus strand of JBHLPJ010000002.1, from coordinate 18,904 downwards.
CAAAGTAATTATCGATGCAGCAAAAACCTTAGCACCCTCGATCATATCATCAATCTCGATATACTCGTTCGGACTGTTGCACTTCTCTTCATTACCTGGGCCAAATATGCACACAGGTATTTTACTTTGAACCAAGATTTTCGCCAAGACATTCTCTTTGGTTTCGGCGAAAGAGGGTTCTTGATTGGCAGTATTATATAAACCATCTCGAACCGCCATTACGACAGGAGCATCGACTGAAGAGGCGATTTTTGGAGGTTCGGGTAATTGCTCGATGGACACGTCAACATCGGAATCCAATATCTTGGTATTATCAATCAATTTTCGAACCTCGTCAAGTATCTTTTCGTTGTTCTCCTTGAATAGATGACGAATATCTAGAGTTGCCTCTGCCCACTCAGGAATGCCGCCAACACCAGGCATTCCTCTGATCTCCCTTATGTTAATCGAGCATTTGGCGAGCGTCGGATATTTGCTTCCATTAGAATCATTGAATCCTGCTAACACCTTGACGAGTTTCTCGGCAGCATTGATGTCCTTAAGTGAGGGTTCAAACACTCTTCCTCTGCTGGTAAGTCTGAAAGCTAATGTCTCTAGTTCTACGGTTCTTATTGTTTTGCAGTTTGTAGGGCTGGCTACAATGGCATGATTTGGAACGAGTCCTACCTCTTCTATGAGGTGCTTTAATCCAATTGATCCATCTCCAAGTCCATCGGAGGCCGCCACGACCATTGCTTGTCCTTTAAGTTCTACATTAAGGACATGAATCGCTCTAAGGGCCATTAGAGCAGAAACAAGGGGACCTTTGCTGCAGCAAGCTCCTAACCCATATATCCTGCTATCTTTCTCAAGAGCATCAAGCGGCGGATGCTTCCACCCCTCAACTTGCGGTGCAACATCGTGATGGCAGACCAGCATAACAGAAGGACTCTCAGTTTTGCCGGACCAGCTGACAACATTTGTTCTATCCTTTTCGCTTTCATAAACCCTGAATCTGATATTATCCTTTAGTAATTCTTCCAGTATTATTCTGGCTGCTCTGAACTCGTGTCCAGGAGGATTGGTTGTATCAGCACCTATTAGACGTTTCAATAAATCTACGAAATCGTCTCTGTGTGATTCGATCCACTCATAAACATCCATAACAACGTCAGGAAGTATTGCTGGTTTAGCTGGAAGCAGGTCAGCAGGTGTTGCAGGGATCTCGGATTCCAGTTCAGCTTCCGGACCCAAGGCAATTGAAGTATCTGTAGAGATTCCGGGGATTTTTGGAGATATTGCCGAAGGAACCCCAGTAGGAATTTCTTCGGCTTTCTCGCCGACTGTTACTCGCGCCATGATCTTAAAAACATCTACTACCTTTTCTCCAGTTTTAGCACTCGTCTCGAGATAGTCCATACCTAGCTCATCTGCTAATTCTTTCCCTTCCTCATAGCTTACTTCTCTGGCTAGATCTATCTTATTGCCAACCAATAGTCCGGGAACATCGCCGACTACTGAATCTATATCCTTAAACCAGTGTCTGATATTTTCGAAGGTTGGTCGGTTAGTAACATCGAAAACGTATACGGCTCCGCGTGCTCCAGGATAGAATATCTTGCGTAGATCCTTAAAGGTATCCTGACCGCCTAAATCCCAAATTTGGAGTTTAGCTATAATCCCGTCAATATCAACATTCTTAATAGCGAAATCGGCCCCTATGGTCTTTTTATAGGTCTCCCTAAAGGTATTTTCAGTGAATCGTAGGATAAGACTGGTCTTGCCAACCATTCCATCTCCGACAGTGATTATCTTAAACATATATTTTGCAGTTTTGGGCAACTAATCATCCCCATAACATACTCCCTTTTATTATTGCTTTTTCTGCCTTTTTTTGGTCAGTCAGAGGGTGTATATTCTTTCGTATCTTATATATAACATAAGAGAATTTGGATATAATAAAATTTTCATAGTGACGCCAACGACAGATTCTTCTCTTAATTCCTTCTGATCCTAATTGCATTATGTTGCGACTATCACAAGAAGATGTGCCCATGTTGCGAAAGTATTAAATGGTTGGGTTAGGTATTTTTAATTGATCAAAATCTTCGGTGATGCAATTGATACGAGAGGTACTAATACTAGATAAAGTCGGAGGTAAGGTTTTCCACAAATCATTCACAAGATCGAAAGAGATCTCAGTGGACGCAATACTGCCTACAATTTTGGGTGCCTCCGAGAGAATGGAAATGGGCAATATCGAACACACAAACATTGTTCGTTTTCGTTTCTCCTATCTCAAGTCAAACGACAACATATTCGCTGTACTAAGCGATAGAACAAATTCAGAACGAGAAGTTCAGGATATTTTGCTGCAAATAACAACCTCATTTATTAAGAAGTTTGGGGTCGAGAATCAGATTGAGAACGGCTCCCAGCTAAGCGATGGATTTAACAACGAAGTGATTGATATCATAAGCAAGCTTCCGGTGAAGCTATCTTTGGTTGGATTTGGCGGCGTCGGGAAGACGACCATACTTCGCCTCTTGAGAAAAGAAGAAATTCCAATGAAATATGTTCCCACAATCTTCGCCGATAGAGAACCGCTTACAGTTACTGTAGGAGTCTACTATGTCATGATATTTGACTTTGCAGGTCAGGAGCAGTTCATGGCTGCCTGGGACATACTTGTTAAAGGAACAGAAGTCATTGCCATAGTCTGTGACTCTACACTGGATAATATTAAGTTGACAAAAGAAAAAATCCTCCCGCTGGTTAAGAGCAAGGCTCCATATGCAAAAATCATAGGAGTTGCGAACAAACAGGATCGCGGGAACGCGCTCCCTCCTGAAGAAATTGAAGAGGTACTCGGTATCAAGACCTACGGCTTGGTAGCAATAGAGAAAGCTCAACGAAATAGTCTTTTGGAACTCTTGGAGAGGATAATCTTAGAATAATGGGAAATCAATCCGTTACTTGAGATGAAGGTCTAGAAATCGGTATCTAAGGGGGCTTTATCTTTTCTTAATTTTTCAATCGGTTAATTTATAAATCATAATCATTATTTTTCAATTCTAGGAAATAGTTTGCTGGCGGAAGAGATGGCGAAACTCAAAGTGGGATTGATTGGGTGTGGGGCAATCGGGAATATCATTTCTGATGCAATCAAAGACGGCAGAGCAGGGGATACAGAACTAGTGATGGTTTATGATCTACTGAAGGAGAACGCTGAGAAGTGTATTCAGAGAATGGCCAAAAAACCCAAAGTAGCTGAAAGACCAGAGGAACTTATCGAAAGCGACCGGATTAATCTGATCATAGAAGCAGCGTCTCAGGAAGTTGTTAGAAAACATGCAATCAAAATTCTTAACTCAGGCAAGGACCTTTTAATACTAAGCATAGGAGCTCTAGTAGATAGAAAGTTACTTGAAGAGATCGAAAAAACCGCAGAGAGAAATGATAGGATGGTCTATCTCCCGTCTGGAGCATTAGCTGGTTTGGATGGAGTTAAGTCTTCTTCGACTGCTAATCTTACCGAAGTGACGTTGACAACACGAAAGCATCCTGATGCGCTCAAAGGAGCACCCTATATCGTTCGACATGAGATTAATCTGGACTCAATCAAAAGGCCAACCGTAGTTTATGAGGGGAATGCAGAAGAGGCCGCAAGAACGTTTCCAAAGAACATTAATGTTGCTGCGGTTTTGAGCTTGGCAGGGATTGGGGCCAAAAGAACGAGGGTCAGAATAGTCGCAGATCCAACGGTACATAAAAACGTGCATGAGATTACCGCAAAAGGGGACTTTGGTACCATAAAGACCCATGTAGAGAACGTACCTTCTTCATACAATCCCAAGACAAGCTATCTTGCAGCACTCTCAGTTGTAAGGACATTAAGAAAAATTGGTGAACACGTACAGATTGGAACTTGATTATTGGCGATCACCATGTTCCCGCTAAATAAGTTACAGAGGAATACACTGGAACTAAGAAAAAGAGATAATGCCGTAATGCTGGTCCACAACTATCAGGTAACTGAGATACAGGAGATAGCAGATTTCATGGGGGATTCCCTTCAGCTTTCAATCAAGGCCACCGAAGTCGAAGATGCAAATTACATTGTCTTTTGCGGAGTCGATTTCATGGCTGAGACTGCTTCAATTCTTAACCCAAGCAAAAGAGTGATTTTGCCAGCAATAGAGGCGAGGTGTCCTATGGCTGCTATGCTTACTGCAGAGAAGGTAGTTGAAGCAAAGAAACAACATCCGGATGCTGTTGTTGTTCTTTACGTTAACACACTGGCAGAAGCGAAGGCTGAAGCGGATATCATGTGTACGTCAGCCAACGCGGTAGATGTTGTGAGAAAGCTCGATTCAGATAAGATTCTCTTTGGACCCGATAAGAATTTGGCTTGGTATGTTCAAAGCAAAGTCTCAGAGAAGGAGATAATACCTATTCCCAGAGACGGGTACTGTTACGTCCATATGATGTTTGGCGGGGAATCCGTTATGAAGAAGGAGCAATATCCACAGGCAGAGTTTATGGTTCACCCCGAATGTGACCCGGAGATCCAAAAAGCAGCAGATTTCGTTGGTAGTACTGGTCAAATGTACAAACATGCTCAAGAATCGGTTTCTAAGGAATTCATAGTTGCTACTGAGATTGGATTGATTGAAAGAATGAGACGTGAAATACCTGGCAAGACCTTTATCTGTGCCAATGAAGAAGCTGTATGCAGGCAAATGAAACATATCACATTGGAGAAGGTTTTTCTTGCATTGAAGAATAAATCCCCCGTAGTCAAAGTTCCTGATAAGATTGCAGTTAAGGCAAGAATGGCCATAGAACGTATGTTGGAGTTGTCGTGATTGAAGGCTTTCGATCTTGAGGAGAGAGTTATTCACGCTCTAAATGAGGATGTAGGGTTTGGCGACATAACAACAGAAATTCTGATTGGAGATCAGCGGAGTAAAGCCAGAATAGTAGCTGAAGAGATCGGTGTTGTGGCCGGAATTAGAGAGGCAAAAACCATTTTTGAGCAGATGGGATTAGAAGTCACTCCCAAAATGAATGATGGCGATAAGGTTGAAAAAAAGGGAACAACCGTTATGATTATTGAAGGATCCGCGAAAGCCATACTTACCTGTGAGCGGACCGCCCTCAATTTCCTTATGCGAATGAGCGGAATAGCTACTGCAATTAGCAGAACCATCGAAAAAGCAAGGAAGATGAACCCGGGGATTCGGATTGCCGTAACCAGAAAGACAGCCCCTCTTCTCAGATACTTTGATAAACGGGCCGCAGAGATTGGAGGTGGAGACACGCATAGATTCAGGCTAGATGATTGCATATTGATTAAAGATAACCATCTTGCTCTCGTTGGAGATGTCGAAACTGCGATAGGAGTCGCTCGAGGCAAGGCTAGCTTCTCCAAGAAAGTAGAGATTGAGGTCGAGAATACCGAAGATTGTTTGAAGGCTGCTAAAGCTAAGGCAGACATAATTATGTTAGATAACATGAAGCCGGATCAGATTAGACAAACCATGTATGAACTAAAGAATCAAGGATTGAGGGAAAAGGTCACTATTGAAGCATCGGGAGGGATTACATTCGAAAACGTCGACGAGTATGCTGCAACAGGTGTTGATGTGATATCGATGGGAAGCTTAACCCATTCAGTTAAAGCTCTTAGCTTTAGTTTGGAGCTTATAGAGGGTGTCCTGTCAAAAGATGGCATATGAGACCCTATATGCTACAACGATTTGGCAATTTTCATGCCTTTTTTGGGCATAACTGTTATATCTATCTTCTAATTTCACGGTGTATGATTAATCTAATGATATGGAGGCGATATGGTGTCTGCAGACAAGATTATAGAGATAAGATTTCACGGCAGAGGAGGTCAAGGTGCTTGGACCGCCACACAGATACTGGCAAAGGCAGTAATCCACGAGGGTCGATATACTCAGTCTTTTCCAGCATTTGGACCTGAACGAAGCGGAGCTCCCGTGGAGGCATATGTTCGTATTTCGGACAGCCCCATAGATTTGCATTGCGGCATTTATGAGCCAGACAGCGTCGTCGTCTTAGATCCCACGCTGCTTGATGCGGTAGATGTTTCGGACGGATTGGTTCAAAATGGCATAATAGCCATAAATTCGCGAGATTCTCCCTCTGATCTAAAGAAGAGAATCAACTTGACCAAATCACAAAGAGTCTGGGTAATACCGGCCACTGATCTCTCCGTAGAGATTTTAGGACGGGAAATAACCAGTACGGCCATGATTGGTGCCCTGGTAAAGGCAACAGGGTATACAAAACTAGAAAGCGTATTGGAAGCGACCGAAGAACGATTTAGAGGAAAGGTCGGAGAAATGAATGTTCAATTGATTACGAGAGCGTATGAGGAGGCAAAAGAAAGTGACTGAGAAGAAGGGCTGGAAAGAAATACCCATGGGTGGAGTTGCCTGGAAATCTAGTGAAGAGTACCATACAGGCGCTTGGCGTACATTCAAACCAACAATAGACCATGAAAAATGTACGACATGTATGTTATGTTGGCTTTACTGTCCAGATGCTGCAGTGAAGTGGGATGGAGAAAAGATTTCTTTTGACTATGATTTCTGCAAAGGGTGTGGTATTTGTGCTGAAGAATGCCCGGTTGAAGCAATAACTATGATTAAGGAGTGATGAAAATGGCCGTTAAGCAAAAGATATTGGCTCTAAATGGCGACGAGGCTGCAGCTTTTGCGGCAAAACAATGTGATCCAGATGTTGTGGCAGCTTATCCCATAACACCCCAAACGATAATTGTTGAGAGATTCTCGGAATATGTCGCAGACGGAGAAGTTAACACTGAGTTTGTGGCTGTAGAATCTGAACACTCGGCTTTGTCGGCGTGTGTGGGAGCAGCTGCTGTCGGAGGAAGGGCATACACCGCAACTGCTAGCCAAGGTCTAGCATTAATGTGGGAGATTCTCTACATAGCTGCGGGATTACGTCTGCCGATAGTCATGACCGTCGTCAATCGTGCGCTTTCAGCACCCATTAATATTCATTGCGACCACTCAGATACAATGGGGGCAAGAGACAGCGGTTGGATACAAATCTATTGTGAGAACAGCCAAGAAGCCTATGATACAACAATCCAAGCATGGAGGATAGCTGAACATCCTGAGGTTCAACTGCCAGTTATGGATACGCTAGATGGCTTTGTATTAAGCCACACATTAGAAAACGTAACCGTGCTTCCGGATGAGGCAGTAAAAGATTTCATTGGAGAGAGAAGAATCCCCAAGGTAGATGTCGGGAGCAAAGAAGCTCCATATGTACTAGACCCGGAGAATCCGCTGAGTTTTGGTGATCTAGCATTGACAGATTACTATTTCGAAATTAAGATGCAACAAATCTTGGCAATGAACAACGTCGAAGGAGCTATCGAGAAGATTGACAAGGAGTATGGCGAAATCTCGGGGCGGACCTATGGTATCATTGAACAGCAAGGACTAGAAGATGCCGATGTGGCGATCTTAAGTCTAGGTTCCACAGCAGGTACAACTAGATACGTGGCCAAGACTATGAAAGATGAAGGAGCAAAAGTCGGATCGCTGAAGCTTAGAGTATTTAGACCATTCCCATATGAGAAATTATCCGAAGCACTGGAAGGCATCAAGGTTGTAGCAGTTCTTGATAGAAGCTCCGTTCCAGGAGGATATGGAGGTCCAGTATTTAACGAGTTGAGATCACTGTTTTATGAAAAAGAAGAGAGGCCGATTATTGTTAATTACATATACGGCTTAGGTGGTCGTGATGTGCCCCAAGAACTCATTAGAAAGACCTTCAAAGATGGACTTGAGATTGTCAAAACTGGGAAGGTCAAAAAAAGAATCCAGTATCTGGGGGTGAGATAATAAGATGTCGTTGAAGGCCAAAGATATAGCAAAATCCCCTGATGAATTGCTTTCTGGAGGTCACAGATTGTGTCCCGGATGTGGAGAAGGAACAGCAACAAGACTTCTACTGAAAGCCAGTAAGGATCCCATTATAGCCGTTAGCGCTACAGGCTGTCTCGAAGTCTCAACTAGCATCTATCCTTATACTTCTTGGAAGATACCATGGATTCATAACGCATTTGAGAATGCAGCTGCCACAGCAAGCGGTATAGAGGCTACGCTAAAAAGTTTTAAAAGACGTGGAAAAATGAAGAGACACATCAATGTTCTTGCTTTAGCTGGAGATGGCGGTACAATAGATATTGGAATTCAAGCACTTTCTGGTGCTCTAGAACGAGGGCATGATTTTGTATATGTGCTGCTTGATAATGAAGCATACATGAATACTGGTATCCAGAGGAGCGGCGGTACGTCTCGATATGCTTGGACAACAACAAGCCCCGCAGGAAAGGTCATCCCAGGAAAGGTTGAGTGGAAGAAACCCATTGCAAGGATTGCAGTAGAACATGAAATACCTTATGTTGCTACTGCATCACCAGCCTATTGGAGAGATTTGATGCAAAAGGCCCAGAGTGCTTATGATGTGCAAGGTCCAGCATTTATGCACGTATTTGCTTCATGTCAGAGAGGGTGGCGACATGATCCGGCCTTATCAGTAAAAGTTGCCAGAGTAGCAGTTGAAACTTGTTTCTTCCCGCTGTGGGAGGCAGCCTTGGAGAACGGAAAGGCTGTCTACAAACTATCTACACCGAGCAAAATCATAGTTAGAAAGCCCGAAAAAAAGAGACCTGTTGAAGAGTTTCTAAAGATTCAAGGCCGATTCAGACATCTATTCCGACCGGAAAGACGCGACGATATTATCAAACAGATTCAAGCGCATGTTGATAAAAACTGGGAGTTAATCATGGAGCGATGCGGCGAGAAGTAGGAGCTGCTTTTTCTTCTCCACTTCTTTTGACCTCTTGGTATAGATGGCAGCAGAATCAGAGCGATTTTACACGTTTTACCATTCTCTTGAGTGCTTTTTTTCTCAGCTCGGTTAATGCCTTTTTGGGATCGGTGGTTCTAACAACGAAACTGCTTCTGACCGATAGATTCACATCCACATATGCGATTATTGTGTGAGGAGGATTGCCATGTACATAGACTATGGGTGCAACGCCACCTTCGCTGGCATCGAAATCTTTGGGAACAGGAATATCAATGATGATGTCACACAACTTGCACCTGGATCTTATACTCTCGGACTTAGTCACTATTTCTGCCTCCTCTCTTATGGCATAATGTTTAATCTTGACAGGGTAGACTATGGTGCCATTTGTTATTAAATATTGTTGAACAAAGAAAGTAGAAAAAGGAATGAGATGGTTTATGCCTAGAATGTGGCATATACCAAGCCTTGCTTTTGATACTTCCTTATGATTTCTAGTACCCTTCTAGGATTTGTCTCTATGCCAAGTCCTATTAAGCCTAATGTGGTATCGAGTATACTCCTTCTTCCAATATTCTTGATAATGAAATAGTGTGTTTTGTCTGGAATTGGTACCTTCTTGAGTATGCTTTCTTCTTCTATACCGTCTGCAAATCTTGGTACTTGATTGAATATAGGATCGTTCCATTCCTCAGGTATATCAATCTTAGTCAGGCCTTTTACTCGAACCACATCCCTAGCCTCGAAGTATTCCAAAGTCTCAAGGACGTCTTTGGGAGATTTATCAAAGCCAGCCTTTTCAAGGCCTCGAGCGATTTCCAGAACAGTGTAGTCCTTGTCAAGGTTGCTGAGAATTGTGCAGGTTGCAGAACTTCTCTGGGCACCTGCAGTCATGGTTACATTGTTTGTATTATATGGCGGTATGAGCTCGTAAATCCGATGGTAATCCACATTACAGAGGTCAATAGGTAACAGCGGCATTAGCACGCCAGAGTCAACTAAATACTGGACTTTCTGGCATACCTTGTCTATGTCCATTTTGGTTTTCTCAGCGATTTCCTTAACTGTAAGCTCACCGTCAATCTCTCGAAGTATAAAAACAGTATCGCCGTCCATTTCCAACTTTCCGATGTCCCTTTTTGAAAGAATAGGACGAGTATCAGGCGTAATATCTACAGCGGGAGTATTTAGTTCACCGCTTTTTATGCTTGTCAGATCAGATGTCTCAGTTCCTCTAACATTCAGATCCTTATCAAGATATACTACAACTGCATGTGGTGGTGCTCCATGTACAAACGTGTAAGAGAACGGAAAACGCTTGACATCGTTAAGATATTCTTTTTCAATTTTAATATTAAACTTCTCACCGCAGATATCACATATAACAGGCTGCTTGGTCTCCAAGAAGCTTTGATCAGTAACGCTCAACAACTTATACCTCCTATTGTATGCTTATTATCCCGTGTTCATTATTCGTGTTGCTGGTCTCAAATGAGTTAACTATTAGTTTAGCAATTCGAGTAAAAACCACCTCTGTGTTGATTCCATCTTTCGATGAGACTTCGTAATAGTGTTCGATATTGTATTTATTCATCAGGTCGGCGATCTCTTCTCTGCCAACAACTCTCATGTTCGTAAGATCGGCCTTTGATCCCACGAGGACCAGCGGTATATTGTTGGTGTTATCTCTTATGAGATCCAACCATTCGTTGAGATGAAGAAAAGTAGGAAATCTTGTCAAGTCAAATAGAACTAATGCTCCACTTGCTCCTTTGCAGAAAGAGGGAAGAAGTCTTCTAAAACGTTCTTCACCACCGAAGTCCCAAATCTGGAGTTTTATGTCTCTTCCATTGAGATTAACATCAGCTGTGGCAAATCCTACTCCGATGGTCGTCCTTGTGTGATAAAAGTTACCGCTAGTATAACGCTGAACAAGGCAGGTTTTTCCAACACCACCCTCTCCAGTGACAATTACCTTGAACAGCTCAGTGTTTAGTAGCATTTAGCAATCTCCCGCAGTATTCTTTTGCGCTCCTGATAAATAATTGTGCAAAATGGCATTTAAGGATTCCGCATATCAATCAAGATATGATTGTGATTATCATAAAAAGATGTCACAAAAAAACCGAAAATACTCGGTTTTTCGTATAAATCGCAAAATTGGTTTTTGTAAGAGAGCCTAGGTTCAGCTATATGAGATCCAAAAAAAGTACCCCAAAAAAATAATGAAGAAGGGAGTTTTATGCTTGTTTTACAGCTTGATCGATGTCTCGCGGTAAGACGGTCTTACGTCTATCCTTCTTTGCCAGACCAGCTGCAACTGCACAGATGCTACGAATGAATTTGGTCGCAGCATCATTCATCGAAACAACTGCATCCGCTGAAACACGAGGAATTCCTTCCTTCTTCCCTGTCTCCCTCATTATTCTCTCGACACGAGCATTCGTTAACTTTGTAGCCATTTTTTTATCCTCCGATTTAATATACTAAACCATTTGCACTTAGTATTTATGCTTGTTTCTTTTAAATCTTTCTGAAAACAAAAAAGAATAGGTAGGAATCAATAATCTTGTTTTATTTACTTAACAGAAAGAATACTGAAAAGATATGGATAAATGTGAGACGAATATAAGAATAAATAAGGAAATAATTAATTTATTTACTTTCTTCGTATCTAAATCCTTCAGGTTCGGCGCTGTCGATGATTCTCTTCTGATAATCAGCAAGCTCATATTCATTTGTGAGTTGGATAGCACCTGTCGGGCAAGTATCTTCACATTGAGCACAGAACATACATCGACTCAAATAGCAGACAGGATACCTGCCACCAGGAGTTATATCGGTCTGAACCAGCTGTATGGCTTCGCTCGGACAGTCTTTTGCACAAAGACCACAACCAGTACATTTGGCCATGTTATGAGACCATCGACCCCTATACGCTTCAGCCAGCTCCAACTTCTCAAACGGATAAAGCACAGTTGCTCTCTTCTTAGTAAGATGCTTCAACAGTTCACCTTGCATAGCTCCAGGGAAAGGCAATAACATCACCTTCTTAAATTAGACTTACTAGTTGAATTATCATTACTTGAACCAAGGCAAGTGGTGCCAGATACTTCCACGAGCCACGAATCATCTGATCAACCCTATAACGTGCAAACAAAGTCCTGATGTTTGAAATTATCAGCACAATTATTGCAGTCTTTAGTATAAACCATATTGTATACCAGATTTCTCTGACTACAGGTGTTGCCGAAATAAACGCATCCAACCAGGCCAGTCCTGGCAGCTTCTCGATCCCGAAAGGTCCGCCCAAGAATAACGTTACAGCTAAGCCTGCACCGAATAGCATGTGAAGATCATTTGATAGAACAAGGAATGCGAACTTCTTACCGGAGTATTCAGTTTGCCATCCAGCAACGATTTCGGTTTCAGCTTCCGGAATGTCCAGAGGGATTTTCTCAAGTTCGGCCATCAATGCTATCATATAGATGCCAAAGGCAATCCACATCGGAATACTCCTATATATAGCTGGGAATTGGAAAAGCATCCAGCCATTAGCAGCTTGATACTGAACAACCTGTGCAAGTGTAAGTGAACCAGCCAGAATAGCCGGAGAGAACACGGCTATCATAAAAGGTATCTCATATCCAATCAGCTGCAGGACAGCTCTTGTAGCTCCAATGTCACTGAATACATTCGTTGAAAACCATCCGCCAAGAAAGATAAGAATCGCAATTATGGTTGATAAGAACATCAGAAATACAATGTCACCAGGGAAGCTAATTATTCCGGCTGCGCTGCTAATCGGTATCAGAAGAAGAGCAGTGAGAGGAACCGCCAGCAGGATAATTGGTACAGCAGCGAAACTCCTCCTATCGGCTGCTGCCGGAGTGATATCTTCTTTGGCCATGAGCTTTATGAAGTCTGCAAAAGGCTGAAGTATCCCTCGCCACCCGGTATATGTCGGTCCCATTCGGTTCTGAAGATCGGCATGATATTTCCTGTCTATCCACGAGTAAAAGAGTGCTAAAGCGAGACAGAAGAATATTCCTGGGAAAAGCAAGATTTGAAGTATGTCGAGGATAGCTTCCAAAACCATGTCTTACTTCCTCCATTTCCTTTCTTCGTACCATTTAATCCCATACTGCCTTAATTCTTCATGTGACATAACACGATGTTTTGGCTTGTTGGGGTGGCTTATGTCGGTAATTGTTGTCCTACAAGTACATGCAATGCAGGGATCGATACTGCCAAAGTTAATTACAAAGTCTGCGATGTATAGTCCTTTTGTGGATTCGATAAATGCAGGAATATTCGCTATCGTTGGTGTTTTTATTTTCACCCTTTCTGGCTTATCCGTGTTATTAGACACCATGTAATAATACACTTCGCCTCGAGGAGCTTCAGTCCTTCCCACAGATTCAGCTCTCGGAATTCTCCTGGGTACTCTTTTTCGGACTGGTCCGCTTGGCAAATGGTCAAGAATCCAACGAATCATGTTTACCGATTCCAACGTCTCATCTGCACGAACAATTAGTCTTCCTGCGACATCACATAAATCGGAAGTTACGGGATCAAACACATCTGAAATCTCATCATAACATCCATGTTCTGGATCATCCCAACGGAGATCGGCCTTGATTCCAGATCCTCGTATGGTTGGCCCAACCGCAGCATAATCCCTGGCCAATTCTGGCTTCATGATACCTACGCCTAGACATCTCTTTATCAAAGTGTCCTCGTTTAGAGCGATTTTCTTATATGCTTTGGTCCGTTCTTCCAGTATGTTTAATCCTTTACGAAGTTTCTGTATTTGATCGCCATTTATGTCTCTTCTAGCTCCACCAATGGTGTTTATTGCACCTGTCAACCGTCCCCCGGTTACTAGTTCTGTCAGATCTAGAATAACCTCACGGTCCCGCCACGTATACATGAATAGAGTATCCCAACCAATCAGGTGAGCTGCAACACCAATCCATAGAAGATGGCTATGTATTCTGTTCATTTCATAAACCATCGTTCTGAGGTATTGTCCCCTCCGAGGGACCTCAACGTCCAACAATCTTTCGGCAGCGCTGCAGTAGGTGAATGCATGAGGTTGGCTGCAAATGCCACAGACTCTCTCGCTGAGGTAGATCCCTTGCGTGAAGGTTCTTTGTTCCATGGCTTTTTCTATACCACGATGGTTGTACTCTAGATGAGGAATTATGTCAACAACAACTTCTCCGTCTGCAATAACCTCGAAGTTCATAGGTTCTTTCAGCGTTGGAATCTGAGGCCCAACTTGAATAAGGTATTCTCCTTCCGCGACCAAAGATGTTTTTCTTCGAGACTTGACTCTTCTGCCCGTAGGCTGCCAATCCTTCCTTAGAGGATGTTCGTCTGCAGGCCAGATATCAGCCAGCAAAAACTTAGCTAAGTTGGGATGGTTTTTGAAAACAATACCAAACATGTCGTGTACTTCTCGTTCATAGAGTACAGTCCCTGGAAAGAGGTCCGTTATTGTTTCCAGCTCTGGATTATCCTTCGAAACCGGAGCTCTTATTGCGATGTGTAGATTTCTTTCTTTGTCAAAGAATTGGAAGAGAACCTCGAATTTTTCTTTTTGATCTAATCCCACAATGGCAGGAGTATACCATACTCCCATTGCCTTAAGCTTTTTAGCCGCCTCGCGATGAGCTCCCTCAGCAACTGTGATATAGACTCTACGCTTTCGTGCAATCTTACTGTCAATGAATCGATCACCTAGTGCTTCACGCAACGATTGTATTATCTCGCCCTCTTTAGGGAATTGCCTAAACAATACTTCTTCACTAATCTCAGCTTCTACAGTCATGTACTTTCACCTTTTTGGACTGCCTCCAATTTCTGAAGTAACCTTACAGCCCCGAATAGTATAGATTCAGGTCTTGCAGGGCAGCCGGGAACGTAAACATCAACCGGAATAATATTATCAATTCCTTGATGAGTATGATAACAGCCTCTAAAGACCCCACCCGTACTTCCACATGTACCTACTACCATTACAAACTTTGGATCTGGCGTCTGCTCATAAATCCTTTTTAGACGCTTTGCCTGCTGCAATGTAACAGGTCCTGTGCATACGAGTACATCAGCATGTCTCGGACTGGCCTTAAGAAGAGCCCCAAACCGTTCTATGTCGAATCGAGGCATCAGAGCAGCCAGGATTTCTATATCACAGCAATTGCAGCTTCCAGCATTGAAGTGGAGGAGCCAAGGTGATTTACGCCTTGACCAGTCAACCAATCTTTTAAGTAACCCCATTCTTCTTTCACCTCTATCGTCTTAGGAGTACGAGTATCGCTACAAGGGAAATAAAGGAGTAAGCTACTGCCATTAGTGCTGATTCAAAGACCCCAAGTTGAATGGATAGAGAAAGCGTAAAAGCAATGATGTCGAAGATAACGAAATATATTGCATAGTATAGCCAGTTAATTCTGAATTGGATTTTCTCTTGATCCATATCTTCACCGCAAGCATAGGTTAACACAGCTTCCCCCTTTTTTCTACTTGGAGGGGCCATTTTTCTACCAAAAAGATAGAGTATTCCAACTACTATCAGACAAATCACAAATGCAATAGGAACGGCAAGTATTAAACTCATTTTTGGTCGCCTCTTTCTCGTGTACGAGACCCGAAGCAAACAGTAATATCTACCACTAATATTTAAGATTTTTCAACTGTTTTTTGGGAGAATTACTCTAGGTTAGGCTACGCTCTTCGACTTCTCCGTTAGGAGATTTTTCCTCAAAAATCTGGGATTGAAAGGAATATAGCTCAAATTCATCCTCTTTCCAGGCATCTTGAGGTAAAAACGCCTTAATGCATGTTTGTTTTATGAATTGCTCCTCATCCCAACCATATTCTACCGCAACTTGGGGTAGCAGAACTCCGGTTTTCCATCCTAATTTTGCGATTAGACCATCACGACCCACCTTTATGGAGGAAGGGTATTCTCGCGGGTTATTTACTTTTGCCAGTTGGGCAGGTGTCAGAACACTTACTTCAATTACGAGTTTTTTCAGTTCATTGAATTCCACAGGAGGAAATCTCGGATCATCGACAGCTGCACTTATAGCCGAGCGAATTGTGGCTTCTATAAGCGAATATTGAGGAACAATAAAACCTATACAACCTCTGAGTCGCTTCTCGCCTTCAAGCATTCTTTGGAGAGTGACAAACACACCGCGTTTTTCATAAAGTACTTCGAAGGCTTCTTCAGGAGCCTTTAGTCGTTCTCCGGTTCTCAAATATGTTTCTATACTCTTTCTTGCGAGTCTAATTAAGTATTCTCCCTCCGCTAAATTGAGACGCACGTTTCTCAACACCCATAGAAATAATTGCTTCAACTCTGCTTTATTTTTGGCACCAAAGGATAAAAAATTAACGAATTTGGCTCAGGGAGATACACTGGAGCAAGAGAGGCATCTACTAGCAGATTTTCAGCTTGCTAGCAAACAACTTGGATCTCAAAGGACGAAGCTGTTCAATTGTGAAACAGAATCTGGTCCAACCTCTTGCAGGAAGGTTTTTTATTATTGCTACAACATTTTATGAGTAACATGCTATACTAATAAAATAAATAGGTTGAATAGAATTGGTTCAATCGGTCGAGCATCACGTTTGGGCTGTAATCGGTTTTTCATTTTACTATCTACTGATAGAACGATTTCTGCAGCTTTTTCAGGTACTGTTCTGGCCAGCACTGTTCGTCTGCGTATTTGGCTCAATCTTCCCAGATTTGGATCTAGGATTCGGTGCGAAATATCACAGAAGCCCCATAACACACAGTGGCTTAGTTCCTACTCTGTTTTTCATATTCTATATTCTGATAGTTCCTGATCCGACTACCTATCGATTTCTTGCTGTCTTCTTTCTGGGCTATGCATCTCACCTGCTTTTGGACATATTTGCATCAAATGCATCCATATTCAAACGAGTCGCAGGGGTTTTCAAGGAATATACGCCGGGGGATATAAGAGGAGTTCCAGAGAAATGGGAAAAACCACTTCTTGTCTGGTCGGGCGTAATGTGCCTTGTTTGGGCAGGGATATTCTTAATCATGGCAGAAGGAATCATTCCTTGGACAGGAATCATAGTCATCCCATGGTAACATTCCTACCCTTCTTTTTATCTAGACAAGTTTTCTATCTAAACAATTTATCTAAACAAGTTATCTAAACAAGTTAGAAGGGTAGATTTAATAGAGCTTGAATTGGTTCTTGGCCAGGAAGTGGTTCCGGAGGTTGAAGAGCTAGTAAAACTTGGATGGCAAGTTTCCAAGTCTGCCTCACGCTGGACAAGAATCTTTGGTAGAACAACTCCTAGAAATGGATCACAAGGAGAGAGATAAGTTAATCACCACTCTAAATAAGGCAAGAACCGAAGAGCGCTCTCCAATTGAAGAAGGTGTTTCTGAAGAGGGCTTCAAAGAAGAATATGAGTAGACATTGGAGGAGCTTGTGGAAATACAAGTAACCACAGGAGAAGAAGAACTAGTCCTCCTCGAAAGAGATAAGAGATCTGCCACCGAAAGGAAAAAAGAAGCTTCTAGAGAGACTCAGAAAATCCTAGGCATCTTTTCCTCGAGTGAAGTTGCTCATGGAACTCTGAGAAAGAATTAAAAGATGGTGTAATTAGGTACAGTCATGGAAAGATTGGCAGATGAAGTTAAGAAACTGAAAGACTCAAAGACAGGAAAAGAAATCAAAAAACGGATAGAAGAATTCATTGACTTACATGGTCAAGATGATGAGTGCTGGTTCTCAGAACTTTGTTTCTGCTTGTTAACTGCAAACTGCTCTGCAGAGATGGGCATAAAGATCCAAAGGGTTATTGGTCAGGAATTCTCCACATTGCCAAGACACATTTTGACAAAGAGACTGAAGGAGTGTGGATACAGATTCCCCAACAGGAGAGCAGAATATATCGTCGAAGCGAGAAAGATCAGAGACATAAAAAGCATAATCCTTCGAATTTTCGAAAAAAGCCCCCAAGAAAGAGGTCTGAAGGATTTGAGAGAGTGGCTCGTCAAGAATGTCAAAGGTCTTGGATACAAGGAAGTCAGCCACTACCTCCGAAATGTTGGCTATCTGAATGTAGCTATCTTGGATAGGCATGTCTTGAGGATTTTGCACGAATACGGGCTGATTAACTACATCCCGAAAACGCTTACAGGACGAAAGTATTTGGAGATCGAATCGATAGTGAAGCGTTTGGCGGAAAGAGTTGATCTGCCAATTGGTGAGTTGGACTTGTATCTTTGGTACATGAAAACAGGAAGGATTTTGAAATAGGCGGTAGAGTAGTGAAGACGAATAACACAAGCCTTAACTATCATTAACATATAGGGGTCATGCTAGCCTAAACATGGAAGTAGGTGTGAGGGGGATGACTGTCAAGGTAAATGAAGATTACCTTATTAGTGTGGTTGGCGAGGAAAACGTCCTTTCAGACCCAGCGGATCTGGTGGTCTATTCTTCAGATGCGACTCCACTCAAGGGAAGGCCATCAATCGTAGTATTTCCTCACAAAACCGAAGAAGTAGTACAGATTGTGAAACATGCTAATGAGAACAAGATCCCGGTAATTCCACGAGGAGCCGGCAGCTGTCTCAGCGGAGGACCAGTTGCCATTATGGGCGGCATACTACTCGATTTTACAAAAATGAACAAGATCCTAGAGATTGACGAGGAGAATTTTCAGGCAATGGTCGAGCCTGGCGTTGTCTACAAGGATCTGGACAAGGAGCTTTCAAAAAGGGGGCTATTTTTCCCTCCTGATCCATCAAGTCAGGATTGGGTCACCATCGGTGGAATGATAGCTGAAAACGCCGGCGGCATGAGAGCGGTTAAGTATGGAGTTACTGGAGACTGGACCAAAGGATTGGAAGTCGTTCTGCCAACAGGTGAGGTCATGTGGACGGGGTCAAAATGTGTGAAAGCTGTATCAGGATATGATTTGACAAAACTGTTTGTTGGAAGCGAGGGGACCTTGGGAATATTTACGAGGGCACTTCTAG
>JBHLPJ010000168.1:0-3059 GCA_048939565.1 Promethearchaeota archaeon | reverse complement strand
GGAAGGGTTCTAGAAAATTCACTTTTATTTGTGAAATGCCTTCTGATTTGAGTCAATGATCAAACTTGTAACCAGATAAATATACCGAAATAATCGAATAGGAGGAATGTTAAAGCGAGCGCTTCGATGACAATCCATAGAATCAGTCGAGGAATATTTGGTCTTTTCCGAATTGCGAAATAGTAGCTAAACATGATGATCCAAACAGCTATCATGACTGAAATGGCTGAAACCAAATCATAATTCTGGAGGATATATGTAATTAACATAATTGAGATGAGCAACAGTGAATACCCTAATCCATAACTGTATTCTGCTAATTGCACCAATCGACTGATTAATGATGTCTGCTGTTCTCTCGCCGAATCACCTTCTTTTTTCAAAGAAATAATCCTGGAATTTGCATTCATTGCATTGGCTAAAAGCAAAATAGAGAAAATTAGAATTAAAACTACAATGCTTGGGATGTTTGTCAGGGCCCAAAGAATACCTAAGAGAACGAGAGCCGCACCAATCCAAATGGAACAAATGCTCACCCATAATTGTATTTCCTGATGGGTTCCTGCAGCCATTTCTCATCAACTTTCTTTGAAATTATTGGACTAAGTTTAGTTGAAATTTAAAAGGTTAATCCTCAGCACCTCTGCAAAACCAGGTTTTGAGCCATTTCCAAGACCAAATTAGCAGATTCTGTTTCACTAGGTAGGTTAGATTTATCTGTTGGAATTAAACTACTTATATTGGGGGAGAAAATGGCAGGCCGAAAACTATTCTTAGGTTTGGCCTTTACTATATCCTTGTTTTTTTCCGTAGGGATAATCACAGATTGCTTACCAGATAAGAGCATTACATTGGGTCTACAGGGAGATGAGTCTCAGTCTGTTTTCATCGGTTATGCTGCGGCTGGAACCGTGATTAGCGGAAGCTACGAAGCGTATTGGGGCACTATAGAGTTCTTCCTAGTTGATAGTGGCAATTACAGCAGATGGTTAGGTGGTCTCAGTTATTCCATGCATTCCTATAGAAATGGAAAGACCGAGAGTTTTAATTTATCTGTTCCTTACGATGCCAAGTGGTATGCAATATTCCATAAAACTAGCTTGGTAGATATTGATTTTGTAACCTATGAGATCTTTGTAGGCTTTCTCGGTTTTCGGACTGTGGTTTTCACGATTGTGGGTTTAGCAATGGCTGCAGTAATTGGCGTGTTCGCTTTATTAAGCAGAATGGCCTCGTGGCCTGAAGAGGCAATTACTGAATTAATTGATCGGGATCGTGTGCCTGAGGTAACTGCACGCGAAGTGGGAAAACTTGAAGCGCCGGAGCCTTCATCGTTCTTCGGAACTGCGTGTCCTTATTGTGGTCATGGAAATCCAAGAGATGCGGAATTCTGCATAAGATGCGGCCAAACCCTGGATTTAACCGATGATGTAGCTCAGTACTAAGACTTAATATCTTCTCCTCATCTGAGATCTTTAGAGATTGATATTCTGGGATATTTCATCATTCTTTTTGGAATAAATCTTTCAGAAAATTATTAAAGCTATGAATAACGCAATAGGGAAAAGATTTCCTTCCCCCTTTCCCCTCCCCCTTTTTCCCTTCCTCTTTTTTGGCTCTAGAATCAAGAAATGCTTTGCGTAGAATTCTTAGATCAGTGTAAGAAAAGAACAATCTTAGATTAGCTTTTGTCCAATTTCTGAGACACCTGCAAAACAAGACTCCTAACTATTTTTTTGGTACTATGATTTGACAATCTTCCTGTAAGAAGGCGTGAATGATAGTTGGAGAGTTGTGAATATTTCACTTAGATCAATGTGAACTACCCCACCCTCTCGGATGGAGCTTCCTGCTTCATCCATTCCCCAACGGGATATGTCTGGCAGGCCCTACGGGCAGTTCCTGCCCTGATACTCTATTCTCTCGAATTGGTGAGTTTACCTCGACTCAATTCCGTACGTTTGTCGTGAGGACAAGTATTTAAACTCCTCGCAATTCATCTCCACCCTCTTGGATGGAGTCTTCTTGCGGAGAAGAAGATAAAAGCTTAAAAAGTTGGAATTGAAACTGCTTACATATGGATGTGAACAAGATCTTGGAAAAACTGGAGAAAGAAGCTAAACAGGACGAAAACGTAATAGCTATGTTTCTATATGGAAGCTACCTTAGTGAGAAGGTCTTTAGGGATATTGATATTGCCTTAGTTCTTAATGATGGCCTGAGCAACAAGGAAATGTCCAACATACGAGTAAAATACTTATCGGAAGTTCCTGATATTTTTGACATAGAGATCTTCCAACTGTTACCTCTTCACATGAGAACTGAAGTCCTAAAAGGGAGAATTCTATTCTGTAAGGACATGGATAGGCTTTTTGATATAGCAGTCAGAGCAATACGGGAAGGAGAACTCTTTAAAGCTAAACTAAAGCTAATGGTGGCTCCGTGATGCAAAGGATGAAAGAGAAAATCCTAGAGCTTGAATCGTATCTGAATGAACTTCGCTCCATAATTCCTAAAACCTTTGAAGAGTATACGGGTTCAATAAAAACAAAGAGAGCTTGCGAAAGACTCCTTCAAATATCGGTAGAATGTGTGATGGATATCTTATTCTTGATGGCAAAAGAAGTGAAGACAGGAATTCCTTTTGATGAATATAATCTAATTGAAGAACTGAATAGAAAAAAAGCAGTTTCGAATGAGATGACCTCTGTTTTGAAAGGTATGAGAGGATTTAGGAATATACTTGTTCATAGCTATGGTAAAATCAATGATGAACTTGTTTTTGAATATCTCAAGAGAAAAATCGATGATTTTAAGA
Organism: Promethearchaeota archaeon; assembly: GCA_048939565.1. Taxonomy (GTDB): domain Archaea; phylum Asgardarchaeota; class Odinarchaeia; order Odinarchaeales; family JBHLKK01; genus JBHLKK01. The sequence continues at coordinate 241 of JBHLPJ010000168.1, read as the reverse complement.
GATTTGAAGAGGAAGTGAAAAGATTCATAGCAACGAAAAAAGAATGAAATCTAAAATGCAAGAATTCTGGAAAATAAGACCTGATCCCTTTACTTCTCTGAGATCTTCTGTTCGTCCAATTATTGAGAAACAGCAAAACAAGATTTCAAAGCTCTAAAAAAGGTTTAAGGTCTAATTCTTCATATTCTTTCCTACCATGACGCTAATCGATTTTGAAGAAATCGAAAAGAATATTGTCGAT
>JBHLPJ010000167.1:0-3061 GCA_048939565.1 Promethearchaeota archaeon | reverse complement strand
AGAAGGGGGAGGCCAAGTTGGGGATAGAGGGAAACTTGATGAGGAAGAGGTTAGTGACACCAGGATGAGGGATAATAGGATCACTCACATCGTTGACGAAAAAGGGAAATTTGACGTCGGAAGATATGTTCAAGGAATCATTGATTGGGAGAGAAGATATCGAATAATGAAGCTTCACTCTGCTGCTCACATCGTGGATTATTACTTCATGAGTGTATTTGGAGAGCATGAGAGAATTGGCTCCCATATCGATGAGTCCAAAAGCAGATGCGACTACACCTATGAGGGGAAGCTTGATCCTGTAATGCTGAAAGAAGTTGAAGAGCTATCTAACAAGTTTATCTTGAAAAACCATGAGATCAAGACATGGAGCGATGAGAGGAATCCCAGCTATCGGTATTGGAGATGTGAAAACATTGAGATGGCTTGTGGGGGAATCCATGTCAAAAATACTAAAGAGATCGGTAATGTAAGATTAAAAAGAAAGAATATTGGCAAAGGAAAAGAAAGGATTGAAATACTTCTGAGCCAGGCAATTATTTGAACAGTCTGAGAATGGTTTTGGCAGCAACTTCAGCGTGATGAAACGGATGATCCTCCTGCCACCTGAGGTCTATGATTAGTAGATAACAGCCGGTTGAGGCAGAATATGTAGCTCCAAATACGCGATTTACTGTCATATGAAAAGCAATCTCATCTTTGTCTTCCCTGTCTCGATTCCTTAAGTCTTTGTGCATGTCTTTTGTTCTTCTCTTGTAAACCTCATCGGGGGTCGGTTCCAGTATTGCAATAACATCCGGTTTTATGGTCTCGAGAACCACTCCAGGAAGCCCAGGATAAAATCCGCGGGAAGTTTTGAGGCTTAGGTGTGTATCGATAACCACATCATTGTCCAATTCTGCTATCTTTCTGGCAATCGCCTTCTGAATTTCTAGGTAGTCGTCACGAGGCAGTTCTCTGGTGGATTCACGAGTAGAAATCATTTTTGGATGCTTCTCCATAGAAAGTTCGTAGACCAAGTCACCAAAATTGACTATTTCTACCTTTTTTGTCAAAAGTTTGATTTTCTCACAGGTGGAGCTCTTTCCGGCACCTGGAACACCAGATACGATTACTTTCATGATTTTCCATTCTCCATACGCATTTCTACGCGCAATCATATTGACTGGTTTTTCTCACTGAAAAGCTGCAAGTCATATCATGTGGAAGCATAGCCTATTAAGTTTTCCAAGACAGCTATTTTGTCTCTCAATTCTGCTGCTTGCTCAAATTCAAGATTATCAGCAGCAGTTCTCATCTCCTCTTTTAGCTTTACGATGTGCATTGCGATTTCACTATCAGACATGCCTCTTACCTCTTTTATCACATCCTCTGCCAAAGACGGAGGAACATAGGCCGATTCGGCAATATCTGCAACTGGTTTTACAATGGTTTTTGGAACAATTCCATGCTTTTCATTAAACGCAAGTTGCAGTTCCCTTCTTCTGTTGTTTTCGCCTATTGCGTTTCTCATTGACTTCGTCATGTCATCTGCGTACAAGATGACAGTGCCATTTATGTTGCGTGAAGCTCTTCCCATAATTTGAATGAGTGACCTTTCCGACCTCAGATATCCTTCTTTATCAGCATCCAGAATGGCCACAAGCGAGACCTCTGGTAGATCAAGTCCTTCTCTAAGAAGATTAATCCCCACAACTGTATCGAATTTTCCTAGTCTCAGATTGCGTAGGATCTCAATACGATCAAGTGTATCCACTTCACTATGAAGATATTCAGCTTTGATACCAGTTTCAATAAGATACTCTGAGAGTTTTTCAGCCATACGTTTGGTTAATGTTGTGACGAGAACACGTTCTTTTCTTTCAACTCTCTTCTTGATCTCTTCGACTAGATCATCTATTTGGTTGGTAGTAGCCTTTACGATAATCTTAGGATCTACTAGCCCCGTGGGACGGATGATTTGCTCAACAACTTGTTCAGCCATATCCATATCATAGGGTCCAGGAGTAGCAGAAACATAAATCACTTTTTGCATATATTCTTCAAATTCTTCAAATGTCAAGGGGCGATTATCATATGCCGAAGGTAAACGAAAACCATAATCAATCAAGTTCTTCTTACGGCTTCTATCCCCCAAACACATCCCTTTGATTTGAGGAATTGTAATATGGCTCTCATCAATGATCATCAGACTCTCTTCTGGAAAAAAGTCCAGAAGCACACTAGGTCTTTCACCAGGTCTTCTTCCATCCAGATGTAGCGAATAGTTTTCAATTCCAGGACAGTATCCCATTTCACCAAGCATCTCTAAATCGTAACGGGTACGCTTTTCTAATCTTTCAGCCTCCACTATCTTCCCTTTTTTTCTTAATTCTCTGAGTCGGGCTTCCAATTCTTCTTCAATCGTCGTCAAAGCACGTCTAATCTTCGTGATAGGAGTTGTGAAGTACTTGGCGGAGTAAACATAGGCCGAGTTAATGCGTCTCAGTGTTGTTCCTTTAAGTGGATCAATCTCTGAGATCCTTTCTATTTCATCGCCAAAGAATTCCAATCTAACTGCTACCTTCGAGTAGGGAGGGAATATTTCAAGGATATCCCCTCTGACCCTGAAAGCACCTGGTTTGAAATCAAAATCGTTACGCTCATATTGAATGCCTACTAGGTTTTCAATTGCCTTTTTTCTTGAAATCCCGTCTTTTTCCTTAAAGATAGCTATGGAAACCCTGTAGTCTTCAGGTGAACTGCTTGGGTACATGCACGAAACCGTTGCAACAACTATTACGTCTTTTCTTGATACCAGAGCATGGGCGGCTGAAAGCCTAAGTCTTTCAACCTCTTCGTTTATCGAAAAATCTTTTCCGATATAGGTATCAGTTGGCGGAACGTAGGCCTCTGGTTGATAATAGTCATAATAGCTTACGAAGTATTCAACAGCGTTGTCTGGAAAGAATCTTCTGAGTTCACTTACTATTTGGGCGGCTAATGTCTTGTTTGGTTCAATGATGACCGCAGGAAGCTGAAGTCGGTCTATAACATGAGCTACTGTAAATGTATTATGTAG
>JBHLPJ010000166.1:0-3066 GCA_048939565.1 Promethearchaeota archaeon | reverse complement strand
ATTATATTTTATTAGTTTGATATTATTGGTATTAGGTTATTTGGATTTTCAAGGTGATATGATTGTGTGAATTCTCTGTGAAGCTGGAAAAGAATGGAGATAGCTCTGTTATCGCACGAGACATCGTAAGGATAAGGATTTCTAGCGCAAAATGTGTATTTCAAGATATCTTGAGATCGAGCCAAGAAACTTCCCCGTACCTCGTCGTGGGAGTTGATGTTCCTAATGAGGAACTGGTACTCCGTGAAATCCCCATGCTTGGCATATTGCTAGAGTTTGCTGATGAGTATAAAAAAGCTAGATCAAGTGGAGAGCTCGCAAATCTAGAAAGAGTGTGGACGCAGATCAAAAAAACTGGGGATGAGTTGGTAAGTCAGCTGATTAAGTAACCCCTCCTGCGAGCCCAAGAGTCATTTGCTGTCTGTTGGTATTTTACTGGGAATCGATTAATTGGTGTATCGTTTTGGCAGTAAAGGGGAAAAGTTCAACCTTTTTTCCATTCTTTTTGTAAAATCAAATCATCCTTTAGATAGCGTAGAATAAAAAAAAGATGCAAAGAGCAGATCGGCTTTAAATCGGGCATTCGAACTCTGGCGGTTTTTAGCCAGACTGATATTATGATTTTTGAGTCAAGATTTCAGAGGTTTTTTCCATCAATCAGAGCCTTTCAATTTTGTGGGGTGAATACGATCCACTCAGATACTCTGTAGTTATCGATATTCATGAAACTCAGAGTGGACAACTTCGGGAATTGTGATTCTATGAGAAGCAATGTATATGGGGGTTATGTTTTACCCGCGGGCATTACCGTTAGCGTGCTCAATGCAGACACTGCCCGTTAGTTCACCAACCTACTCCAGTATTAAAATAGGCGAAAATTGGATTTAAGTCTTTCCATATAGCACAAATCAATCTCCACATGGCAAAAGATCTGTTATTCTCAAGATTGTTTTTATGGCAAAGCATTTTAAGTCTTTGACATAAATGCAGGGTGGGAGGAGATCTAAAATGAAGTATTCTGTCGTAGTCCACGGGGGTGCTGGTGCCGTAACACCGGAGAGATATAAGGTAGCAAAAAAGGGGATACTTATGGCCCTCCAGACAGCATCCTCATTGCTTGCAGAAGGCGGTAGCGCCATAACCGCAGTAGAGGAGTCCGTAAAGATAATGGAGGATAATCCTAATTTCAATGCTGGGAAGGGATCCACACTAACGATTGATGGACGGGTTCAAATGGGGGCTTGCATAATGGATGGAAAAAGTCTGGATGTAGGTGCAGTCGCGCTGATTTCAGATGTCCGTTATCCGATCCAATTGGCCCGTCTAATTATGAGAAAGACAGATCACATACTAATTACGGGGGATTTTGCTGAGCATTTAGCCAAAAGATTTAACTTGGAAACTGGCGATCCTTTGACAAATAGGAGCGTTGAACGCTGGAAGCAACTACGTAAGAAGTTTATGAAATGTGAACTCAACTATCTGAAAAAAAACTCGGAATTGCTGAGGTCCTTTCCAGATTTGGTGCAACTCGGAACAGTGGGAGCAGTTGCCATGGATAACGATAATAACTTAGCGGCCGCCACCTCAACCGGTGGAATTACCCTCAAGCTGCCTAATCGGATAGGAGATACTCCCCAAGTTGGGTGCGGGACTTATGCTGATAATGCGTCAGGAGCAGTTTCAGCTACAGGCATTGGAGAAATAATAGCCCGCTTTTGTTTGGCAAAGACCGTGTGTAGCTTCATTGAAACTGGCGAATCTGCTCAAAAGGCAGCCAGCAAGGCCATAGAGTTATTGAGTTTGCGACTTGGAACGGGAACTGCAGGATGCATAGTTGTGGACAAACAAGGAAATACCGGGATTTCTCATAATACCAAGAATCTTGTTTGGGCAAGGTTGACACACAGGATGAAGAGACCAGAAGCTGGAATTGAATATCCACCCACCTGAGGGAAATCACGTGCCACGAATAGCCATACTAATTCGAGAAAAATGTAAACCAAAAGATTGCGGGAAGCCCTGCATGACCTTCTGCCCTGGAGTAAGGATGGGCGACGAAACAGTAACCTTTCCCGATCCTACGAAACATCCAATAATATCCGAAAGTCTATGTACCGGATGTGGAATCTGTATAAAGAAGTGTCCTTACGGAGCCATAGTGATAGTCAATACTCCGGAACAATTGGAAGGTGAAGCCAGCTACAGGTATGGGCCCAATGCATTTGTCTTATACAGGTTGCCTGTTCCGAAAATTGGGAAGGTTACTGGAATAATAGGCCAGAATGGTGCGGGAAAAACAACTACTCTGCGAATACTAGCCGGAGAGATAAAGCCGAATCTGGGACGTTATGATGATCCGCCTTCTTGGGATGAAATAATCACATTCTACAGAGGGTCTGAGCTTCAGCTTTATTTTGAAAGAATTGCGAATGACGAAATCAAAGTGAGCTACAAACCTCAGTACATAACCAAGCTGCCTCAGGCTGCACAAGGAGTTGTCGGCGAACTTCTAGAAAAGACCGATCAACGAGAAGCCCTTGGAGATCTGAAAAAGCAATTGGATTTAGAAAAAGTGTGGGATCATGAACTTCCTCAATTGTCTGGTGGCGAATTGCAGCGAGTAGCAATAGCAGCAGCATCTACTAAGGACGCTGATGTATATTTATTTGATGAACCAACAAGCTACCTTGATATATTCCAGAGAACCAAGATTGCGAAAGTCATACGAGCACTTGCAAAAGAAGAAAAGACTGTAATAGTAGTAGAACATGATCTGGCAATTAATGATTATGTTAGTGACTACACCGGCGTTATCTTTGGAGAACCCGGTGTCTATGGTATAGTCTCACATCCTTATGGCGTGAGGGAAGGGATAAATGCTTTTCTTAACGGATATCTGGCAGATGAAAATATCCGCTTCAGAGATCAGAGTATTACATTTCCTCTACATCCCCCAATACCCAAAACCGCTTTCATAGACACACCGCCCGTATTGAAGTTCGGGGGCATGGAAAAGAAGCTAGATGGTTTCAAACTTACAGTCGAGGGTGGAGCAATCCATCA
>JBHLPJ010000165.1:0-3077 GCA_048939565.1 Promethearchaeota archaeon | reverse complement strand
TCCGGTATCCGAAAAACTGGGTGAGGAACCAATAGAGCTTATGGGAATCGATTGGAGGTTCGAATCTTCCTTGACGGACTAGTCAGAATACCTGCTGCCCAGCAATTAACTCTTCCAGAGCATCAAAAGAATCCTATAATGACGGTTGTTGGTCATAATAACTGTACAATACGTGAGAGTCTTCTCAGAAATGTATTTCCACTAGCTGAGAAGTTTGTGAAGGCCACAAAGCAGTATTTCTCACCAGGAATGGTGGGATCATTCACGATTCAAACAATAATAAAAAGTGACATGAAGCCAGTAATATACGATATAGCCACAAGAGTTGGCGGCGGTACAAACGTTCATATGTGGAACGGCGCCCCATATGGGAATGTGTTATGGAGGGAAAGAATGTCTACCGGAAGAAGGACGATTCTTGAGGTTAGAAGGGCAATTGATGAGGATCTACTGGAATCGATCATCACGTGAAAGCGGCTCTCTCCACAGCCTTGACACTTCTGAGTACAGAAAGCTTAATTTGAAACCTCTCCGTATATATCCACTCCAAAAGGAGAGGGATATATATGCAATTAACACTTGAAACGGCTGTGTGGTATGTTGTTGCTATCGCCGTGGTATTGATAGCTCTATATATTTCGGTAAGACTGGTGGCTGGAAGAAAATCAACTGATGCGCCTTTTATCCTTCGTTTATTGGTTGTCGCTGTTATTGCAGTCTTTGCCATTCCTGCTTTGTCAACTATAGCGAGTAGACTTAGTATACCCCAACTTGCACCCATAATTGCATTTATCGTGCTGATATATTCGGTAAGATATATCTTGGAAGTTCAAAAGGGACAGAATATTTCACTTTCGCACTCTATATGGATATCATTTATGTGTCTGCTGATAATCCTCATACTGAACCTGATAACTACAACGTTCCTAGGCGTTACGATTGTTGAGATCTAATCCTGTAACCCACACTACTTTTTTTCATACTAGCTCCAACCTCTATTGTTTCGCCGATTTCCATAGTCTCCACACTTATTCCTCTGGTTTTCTTTCTTATCAACCTTTCAAAAAGACGAAAATCAGTCGTAGAGATTGACGTCTCAGCGTGAATAGGCACAACTATATCGGGCTTAATCATCCTCACGACTTCTACGGCCTTCTTTACATTGAAAGTAACGATTCCACCTATCGGTACGAACAAGATATTCGTTTTGATCCTCCTCAGATTTTCACACCAAACGGTGTCTCCAAGATGTGCAAAAGACACTCCACTCATACTTAACACGAATCCCATAACATCCACCATGAATCTCATAAAGGGAAAACCATGCCTTAAGCGGTACCCTGTAATTACGGCCCCATTCGATGTCAGGGTTTTCCCGTTTTGTAGATATTTCAATAACTTTATTGGCACTCTCTTCCTGTACGCGACGGCAATCGTTTGTTTATTTCCTACTATCCAGGCTTCGTGCCTTTTTGCCATCTCTGCGGCATTGCCAAAATGATCCTTGTGTTTGTGTGTAACACAAATTATGTCAGTTTCTTCTTTATCAGGGACTAATATTTCTCCTTTAACGATACCCGGGTCGAGAACTATGTTTTTTTCCCCAGTTAGCCTGATTGCTGAGTGACCATAGAATTTTACGTTGACCATTCGGAACGACCACCTTTTCAGATTTTGGATGAATTGCGATACGTTTTAATAAGCATTGCTTAAATATAATGGTGAATGTCTTTATGTGCCCGAGGATCGAAATACAAACATGCGCTTGGAAGCTGTATTTCGTAAAACCAATTAGTCGGAACAAAAGGCATCAAGGCTTGAATTAACCGAATTCGCTTTATCAGGTTATCACTAGCTAATCCAAGAAAGCAAGAAATTGCCGCATCTTTCGGATCTAGTTGATGTTTCAAGCCCATTCTGCTAATTCATAGGGCTTCTTAATTGAGGGGATATCAATAGAAAAATATCGGATGTTCAAAGAGAAAGACTTCATAGAGAAATATGGCGAGAAACTCGCAGGGTTTATCTCATCAGAAGAGAACCGAGAACGAGTACTCTCTCTGGTTGAGGAGCTATTGTCACACATTTGTGAAGTCTGTGTCGAATGTGAGTCTGATCGCATAAAATGTGCCTTTAAGCCCATATGCGGGGCCACACGTCCATTCCTTAATGTAATGATAGACCTCGGTATGTCGTTAAATGATCTTCCGCAGTACTGTCTTCAGCAGCGTACGAATCTAATAAAGCGTTACCTACATGGGAAAATCAAGTATCTCTCAATAAAGGATGCAAAGATCCCTCTCAAGCTGCTTCTGGAGATCATTCCAAAGGCTCGTTCCCTCCCTCTTTTTGTTCCTAAGAATCCTAAGGAATTAGTCGACGTTCTCAAAGACGAGTTTAAGAGGAATTTTGAGGAAGTAACTATAACCCCAGATGAAGGTGATGAGAAGTATTCCCCAAATGTATCTGAGAAAATGATGTTCGCCTCAGTAGACGGGAAAATCCTTTATCTAAACCTAGAAAATGGAACTGCAACAATAAACCCGCTAAGTGACCCCATAGATTCAGAACCCAAATTAAAACTATTGATACGTCATTTGGCTAAGGTTAGTAATCTGGATGTGGATATTATTGAGGAGATGTATGGCTTCTGGTACTTGAGTTTCCTGCTTAAGGATAAATGTACCGGCTTGGCCAAAGAAATGATAGATTCACTAAAATATTATATAACAACTTTGGAGCCTTACTCTGACTACGTTACGTACCGTTTGGATGGCACAAAGCTATATCTATTGGTCGATGTTAAACCTCCTGGAAAAAGCCCCTTAGGAAAGGCCATAAAAATCAGAACCTTGAATAAGATATTTGAATTGGTTCAAGAAGCCTTCCAAACACTTGAGAAAGAGTCCAAAGACAAAGAAACCAAGGGAAAGAAGTCCGAAGATGGCGAAACAAAGGGTGAAAAACCCAAAAACATAAAGGCCAAAGATAAAACAAAGCCCCACGATAAGTCCAAAATCTAGTACAACGACCTCTTCTTGTGGCAATTGTCATAGGAAATTAATATAAATCAATAG
>JBHLPJ010000001.1:0-32742 GCA_048939565.1 Promethearchaeota archaeon | reverse complement strand
TCTGAAAGCGCCTTATCCAATCTCTTTTCATTAAGCTCTTTTGTGGCGATTTTTTCCTTGAAACTTTTTAGGCTTTGTTTGAGTTTCTCGAACATTTGCTCTCCCACGGTAGACTATAGGAAATTATGGGAAATATACAATTACCAAAAAACTATTTAGGCTTGCTTAATAGTTTCTCTACTTGTGGTCTAACCTCAGTGATTTTGTTTTGAATCTGTCTAAGCTGAATCTTTAGGGATGCTGATGCCTTAACTAATTCTTCTTCTCTTTCCTCTAATTTCTTGACTGCCTCTTCCACTCCTGTTTCAATAACCACGCCCGCTCCTATTCCTATGAGGGCTTTATCTATATCACCAAACCGAGCTTTGATATATGAATTAGCTCCAATTGGAGCAAGAAACTCTTGGTTTGATTCTTTGCTCTTGAACTCTCTGAGTGTGAATTTTGTAATATTGAGTTCAGCAATTACTGAAGATACTAACTCAATTCGTCTTTGAAGGGATGCAGCTTGAGCTTCATACAAATTTAACTCTGCAACTGCTCTTCTAATCTCATCTTCAGACATTCTTTACACATCCTTCCTTTAGCTTACTGTTTCCTCTATCTCTTCGATTGCTTTTATTTCTATGTCTCTTCTTTTTACACGATGGTTGCTACCCAAATCTGTATAAATCTTCTCTATCGCATCCTCTTTCCTTAAAGCTCTGACTAATTTGGAAAAGTCATAAGTACGATCCTTTTTCTTAAATACTCCTTTGATTATGAAGTTCTTCACACTACTCATTTTTATTCCCCATTCTATGCTATGTCCAATGTCTCTCCTATTCTTACGAGTTCAGGTCCTGTTGTTTCAAATCCTGCAATTGCTCCGTGGGAGTTTGCCAGAAGCCCTGCCCGAACGTAATAAACTCCCCTATTTGTGGTTCCTATGTTTACAGGGACTTTCAGAATCTCTTTTATTTGCTGTAGTTCCTCTTCGATTGCATGGGGAGCGACAAGGACTCCTTTATTTGTGGCAACTGCCATTGAACCTACTAATGGCGAAAGACCTATTCTCCCTTCATGAACTTCCACACCGAGCGTGTCTTCGATAGCCTTTACTGCTTGTGGTTCCAGTTCCGGGTGGAAGATTGCACCATAATCGTTACACAGAACAATGTTGCCAAAACAGGTTAGTCTGCTTTGAACTACTTCAACATTTAGACTGGTGTTCTTTTTGATGTGCAGAATTTCACTATCCATTACATAATATGGTAAGATTATTCCACTGGAATTCCCTGCTGCAAGTACGCCTATCAGAGGGCTCTGACCAATGTTTGCTTCTATCATAGGGGCTTTAAGCGTCTCCTCTATTATCCTAGGGACTTTTCTGGGAAGACCACGTCGCACAAGGACAAGATTATCATTCGCGAAAGAAAAAACGCCTAGATTTGGCGTTCCTAGGAAGTCAAGACGCTGAATAGGCAAAGAATCACACCTCGGCTAGCAAAACCTCAACAACACCGTCAATATCTTTGGTTGCTCTGACCTTGATTTTGTGAGGGGGATTTTCTATGCCTCTTTCCCATATTTTTTCATTGACATTCGGATTTATAAGGACTGTATCGGCTTTCATATGCCTTGAAATAAATTCCCTTAGTGTTTTAACAGCTTTCTTGGCTCTACTCTTTGGCTTAATGTATTTGACAGTTTTGTGTATTGGAACCGTGTAGATTCGCTCCTCAACGATCTCTTTGGCAGGTTTCTCAGACAACTTGCGTCACCTCTCAAGGCTTTATCTTTGTTCTCCTCCAAAGTCTTCTCTTTGGATGCATTCTGATTCTTCCTCTAGTCTTCACAATAACCCAGGTTGGAACGCTTCTATTTTCCTTAAGGGCATGTGCAAGTCTAAGTTTCTTTCCCAAGGGCTTATTTCTTGCCATAGCAGTCGCCTATCCATTATCTGAATTTAATTCGTATGTCTCTCTTTCTGCTCTGCAATTTGGATAATAGGGTTTTAAACTGTTCGTCAGACATCGGAAGCGAATAGCCTGCTCGAACCAGCTGCCCATTCTGAGCCAGTCTTATTAACTGAACCTCAACTTGCTCAGCAAACTCGGGTTTGACCATCCTAATATTTGCTAGTCTGCTTCTGGCCTCCGGTGATAGAATTGAGCGCAGGAGTTTTTCCTTTTGAGCTTCCACTTCTCTTCGGAGTTGCTCTTTACCTTGTGCTTCTTCTATCTGTTGCTGCAACTGCATCAACTTCCTTTGTCGGATCATTTCTAGCTCTTCGTCCGACAATATGCTATCCTCCTACTTCTTGTTCTTCTTCTGGAGCGCTTGATGAATTTTATGAGCAGTCAAATCCAATAGGGAACGTCCTTTAGGTGTGAGCATTCTTCCTTTCTTCTCTTCTTTCTGTACGAGTCCGGCGGCTTCCAACTGTCCCAAGGCGTTCCTAATGATTGCCCCGCTTCCCTTGCGAAAATGCTCCGGACGGCTTCCCCTACGTTTTTTCCCACCATAAGCTGTTCTTAGTCTTGAAATACCTACCGGGTATGTTAGGTAAACCTTCCTTAGAATGGAGGCACAACGAACAAACCACCAATCAGGGTCAGCGACTGCTCTTTCTTTGTGAGAGCCTGTTTTCACATAGGGTGCCCATGAAGGCGGAGTGACCTCCTCATAATCTTCCTTCAGTATTCTGGCAACTTCTCTAATGAGCGTATCCGCTGGGACATCAAATACCGTGGTCATAACAGACACCAACAAGTATAGTCTATGTAGTAACGGATGAGTTGAAAAAATAGTAGTTTATTACTTTTTAACTTTATCGGATGGAAGCTTGCATATAAAGAATGCAGAAGCCTGCAGCTATTAATGTCTTCATCTGAACCACCTCAAGGAGACTCCGTCCAAAGGGGCGGAGAGGAACTGAGCGGTCCTCAAATAAGCCTGTGCTATACATGTTAATAGGTCTAAACGCACACCTCTCTCTGATGTGGAAACGGTTAATGACCTGTGTGGAGAATAGGACTGGGCAAGGCAAGCTCTTAAGCCCGACGCTACATGCGGATTACCGGGCTGGGGCGCTGTAAACCACCCTCTGCTTTGTCTTGTGATGAAGCCAAAGCCCGAAAGGGAATCGCGGTTAAGCACAGTCATAAGCTCCTTCTGTAAGGAAGGAGTAGTTTACTCTCTTCCCAGTTTCCTCCCTTTATCCTTTTTTTTGGTCAAAAGTCTTGTTCTTCTACCACAAGTCAAGCATGTTATTACAGCGTGGGATTCACGCCTTTTTCTTAAACGTACTCTGCAGCTCACACCTGGCCAAAGAAATGAGTTGCAGCTCTTGCATATCCTTCTACGCCACTCCGAAGGAACTCTAACCCTGCATCTTATTCCTATTCTTCTTACAATCTCCACATATCGTCGGGCTCTTCTGGCATTCTCAGAATAAACTCTTTCTGCCATTCTAAGCAATATTTTCATTCTCTCTTTTGCAATCTTTCTCACATGCTTATGTGGCCTTCCGCGTCTTGACAAGCAACCGCCCCACAAGAAGCTATATTCTTTAGAGTGCTTATTTGATCTCTTTTTAGGCAAATATCCTATAAAAGGAGGAAGCTTCTTACAAGAGCTAGGAACGGTTTGTACAATACATCGTTCCCATAAATTGAAATTCCTTGCCCGAGGGATTTGAAAATGTTACACTTCTTGTTAGCTGAATCTGCTCTTGAGACCATTCCATTCAGATTTCAGAGACACCCTTCTGTTAGGAATCAAGCTCGCAGAAAGAAGAAGGATCCCAGCGAGTTGCTCCTTGACGTATCCCTGCACCATACCTTAATCGGTCAGCTTCCTAATTGTGAGAAGCGTGGTCGACCCGACATCGTTCATCTTTGTTTACTATCAATACTGGGAACTCCCCTAAATAAGGCAGGATTACTAAGGACCTATGTTCATACTATAGATAATCATTCCCTTTTTGTTAATCCTGAAATAAGGCTTCCCAGAAACTATAACCGATTTATTGGATTGATGGAGCAACTTTTCAAGATCGGACAAGTACCTCCAGTGGGTACTCCTTTACTGCATGTTAAGCGCAAATCGCTTCAGCAACTAATCGAGGATATAGGGCCACAAATGACACTGTTATTTAGCGAAAGCGGAGTTCCGACAACTTCTGAAGCACTTGCAAATAAGTTGAAAGAGGGAGAAAATACTGCAGTGATTGTGGGGGGGTTTCCTCACGGTGATTTCAGTTCCCAAACCCGGAAGCTTGCAGATATGAATCTATCCATTGATGTAGAACCTTTAGACTCTTGGATAGTTGCTGCAAGAGTAATATCCGCATACGAAGAAGCTATCATGCTTTCTAAAGAAAGACTGTTTAAAGCCAAATACTAGTTCTGAAAACAAGCTCAATGGGCCCTGAAGATGAATAAGAAGCTCACAGGATTTATCTTTTTCTCCGCAAATGAAGGCTCCATCCGAAAGGGTGGGTTAGTTCGTTTTGACGACTTTTCTGCTCGCTGATCGAATATCCTTCCGAGAGAATGAGCACCGTCTTCTCTTCTTGTTTGCTTTAGGCGGTGTACCTAAACCGATAAAGTTAAAATTAAATTGAGTTTACATATCCTTAATGCGGCCGTCGTCTAGTCTGGCCTAGGACCTTGGCCTTCCACCAAAAGCAGGAATCGTGCATTTGGAAGAAAGCCAATAACACGGGTTCGAATTGAAAGTATTATACCTTCACGAAATTCCCGTCGGCCGCACCAATTCTAGTTTGGGTCATTTTCTAAGACCCTTTCTATTCTATTACATGCTTCTTCTATTTCGGATTTTGGTCTTGTAAGCGCAAAACGCACATAACTTCTACTGTAGTTCCCAAATGCTTCGCCTGGCGTTACCACGACTCCCACATCTATCATTCTTCTGGTAAATTCTATTGATTCACGATTCACATTCACCCAGACGTAGAATGTACCTTTTGGCTTTTTTAGACTGAATCCTATCTCCCTCAGCCTTTTGACAAGGACATCTCTTCTTTCCTTGTAAGTCTGTCTGGTTATTTCCACAAATCTAGGCGGTTGACCACTTTTATAGCTCTCCAACGCCATTCTTGCTGCTTTCTGAATGAATGTCGGAGCTCCTGAATCAATCTGTGATTTGACTTTTTTCAATCCGCTTATGATTTTCTTATTCCCCACGGCGAAGCCAATTCTGTCTCCGGTCATATTAAATGTTTTTGAACATGAATTGAATTCGATTGCAACATCCTTTGCGTCTCCAATCTCTAGGATGCTCGGTGCGTTGTACCCGTCAAAAGTTATCTCAGAATATGCGTTATCATAAGCCAAGATCAAATTGTTCTCTAGAGCATATTCGACCGCTCTATTAAGAAATGATATATCCGCAGTGGCACCAGTCGGATTATTAGGATAGTTCAAAATAATCATCTTTGCCCCTTTTGGATCAATTTCTGAAAAATCTGGTCTAAACTCATCGTCTTCGTAGAGGGGAACAAAAACCGGAACACCATCAGACAGTATTGCACCACCTTGAGCATAAACTGGATAAGAAGGATCGGGAACCAAAACACGGTCTCCTGGATTGATAAAGGCTCGAATAACATTCGATAACCCCTCCTTCGATCCTATTAGGGCTGTAGCTTCTGTTTCAGGATTCAAATTCACTCCGAAACGGTCTCTGTACCAATTTGTAACCGCCTCTCTAAACTCCCGGTCTCCCTCAGAGGTAGGATACTTATGGTTACTTGGATTCTTTACTTCTTGAATGAGTGAATCTACAACAAACTGTGGAGGTGGAAGATCCGGGTCACCTATGCTTAGTGGGATTATCATCTCTCCTCGTTTTTTCCTCACCTTGAGAAGCTCCTCAATTTCAACAAATATGTACTTTGGGACTTTTTTGACTCTCTCCGCAAATTCTATGTTTGTACTGCCCATTTTTTATCTATCTCCTTGTTTCAGACAACGGATCAAAAAATCCTTCAGTCGATCCGGTCATTAATATCTTTCCACCGGAAAGGTTAATCTCTTGGTTTACGCCAAATATATTCAGAAGTTGGTATTCTCGTCAATTAGGGTCTTTTTCACAAAAATCACTGATATATGCGTTTTCATCCATTCTATTACGAAAATCGTAATGCTTTTATCACATGGAATTGAAAGATTTGTCTATGGACAAAATCGACCTAAAAATTCTGAAAATCTTGAAAAAGAATGCGAGAACCCCTTACATAAAAATCGCAAAGAGCGTGGGGCTTACAGAAGGCGCAATCAGAAGACGAGTTAAGATTATGCTTGATGAAGGATTGATTACAAAATTCACAATAGAAACTGCTTCTAAAACCGAGGGAATCGTGTTAATAAAGACAGATCCACTAAAAACTGAAAAAGTCTCGCTGGGATTAAGGGAATTTTCAGAAAAAATCTTTGAAATCTCCGGTGACTATGATATAGCTGCGTTTATCAATTCAGAATCAATCGAAGAACTCAATAAAAAAATCGATGAAATAAGAGGCATTGACGGGATTTTGAACACAAATACATTGATCAAACTTACTAATCGCGTAGCCTGATTTCTAAAGACTATATGCTTTTAGCAACTATTTACCTAATTATTGGGAAATCCAAGCATCTAATCAACAATATCTTTGAGATATATCTTGTACCTACCTAGCTTCCCCCCATAGTTTCCTGCTGATATTCTTACAACGCCTTCTACATCCTCAATGCTTTTGATGGTTGCTCTCATCGCCTCCTTTACAATATCGAGCGAAATGCCATTTATCACTATTTCTGGAATAGAAACTATTCCTTCTGGAACCAATGAACCAGGTATTTTTTCTTTTAGTGTTGGACAATAGGGGTGATTCGTAGTTGGACCTATCTCTGGATAGTTTGTTTCAACCTTCGAACCTGCAGAGCAGATGTCAAAGGGCGTGATTGCTCCATCTATCCTGTTTATTGCATCAACCGCCCTGTCTCCCGCCTCTAATGCAGCATCAATAGTTTTGCAGAAAAACCATATGTTTCCGCCCATTATGCCCTTGGCATAGCCCAAATGGTGTTCTATCAAGAAATCTCCCATCATGATTGGAATATTAATCATTCTACGACCCAAATACTCTACTTCCTCTTCATAGCCGTCACCACAATGTCCGACTCTGTTCATGATATCTATTTTTTTCTCCGAATCCAAGGCATTAAACACTGCGGTGGTCGGTACAACGAGTATGCCTTGTCGTATTCGCTTCGCCAATTCAATCTCTAGAGTTTCTACCGCGTTTTTCCCCCCAAGTATCCAAACCTGGATAATCGCTCCCTTACGTCCATCTGGTGTTTCAGATTCGTTTAACCACCTATCAATACCTCCTTCCGCTTCTCCCAGAACCGTGAGGGGAAGCGCCGTTGCGCTTGTGGCCGCCCTTATAAGTCTCTTTTCATCCTTTGCGGTAATCATGATTCTGGCAAGCAAGCCATCAAATGCTTCCGCATAAGTATCTTCAATTTCTGCCTTCGTCATTCCTCCTCAACTCGTGAGTTCATATATCTTTATTTCCAATCTCATTGGAATATATTTGAAATCCCCGGTTTTGTGGAGATTTTGGTAGCTCAAAATAGGGGATGATTTGTGTAAGGTCTCTCTCTCGTATCACATGGTCTGCTATTGGGACTAGCATAGCATCAGAAGGGCAAAATGCTATTCTTAGTTTTGCAACTCTAAACATTTCAAGATCGTTTATAGAATCACCAATTACTGCGCATTCTTCCCATTCTATCCCCTCGGTGTTGAGAACATTCTCCTCAACAACCTGCCGCTTCTTGTCGAAAGGCACATTGATTACTGTTTTACCCGTCAGCACACCATCCTTTTGTTCCAAATCATTTGCGTAAATGTACTTTAGGCTTAGGTTGCCAAATCTCTCTTTAAGAACACTTAACAATCCACCACTAGAGATTGCGATAACGAGATATTCCATTTCATTCAGTTTGGTTAAGGTTTCTTCAGTTCCCTTTGTTAGAGGAATATCCAATAACAGCTCTCTCACTTTCTCATATGAAATATCCTTCCACGCGCTAGCCTCTAAATCTGCCCATTCTTGATAAGATAGTTCTCCTTGGAAAAACATTTGCATATTCCGGTTGGATTCTGTTTCGTCGTATGTGTCAAGTTTTTCGTGCAAAAAGGTCCAAAAACTCCTTACTTCCAGCAAAACACCGTCCACATCAAAGATAATCAATTTAATCATATCAATGCCCCTCCCAACACTCATTTTGATAGCATAACTTCGGTTGCTTTGATAATGGCGTCAACTGCATCGCCTTTCTTGAGTTTTAACTCTTCGGCAGCCTCTCTTGTTATCACTGCTGTAATCATGAATGGTGCATTTACTTTTATTTCGACCTTTGAAATGACTCCTTTTTTGTCAACTTCCAGAATTTCACCCTCCAACTTATTCCTAGCACTAAGTTCCATCACAAACCCCTCTTGTCTACCATAATCTCTGTTGCTTTTATAATCACTCTGGCACTAACTCCTGCCTTTAGATCAAGATTTTCAACAGCCTCTTCGGTAATTATAGAAGTAATTAATACAGGACTTTCTACTTTAATCTTTATTGATGCTGTTTGAGCATCTTTCTTAACCTCAACAATCTTACCTTTTATTCTGTTTCTTTCCTTAGCCCTCAGGCCATATGCCTCCCATAACTCAGGATTTTGGAGGGCATATTTCATATATACATTAAATCTTTGAAATTTTTTCAGGATACGTTTGCCTGAGTCTGTAAGCCGCATTCCTCCTCCCCCTCTAAATCCACCCTTAAATCTCTCGACTACCGGTCTTCCCAGTCTCTCTTCGATTTTTTTTAGTTGATTCCAAGCATGCCTATAGGATATAGAAAGTGCTTTGGCAGCAGCTACCAGGGAGCCCCTATCCTTGACGAGCTGCAATAGCATGGCCCCGCCCGCGCCCAAAATAGGCTTTTTTTCAAACTCCAACCAGATCTTAAATTTTGGTTTTATCTCGTCTTCTGTCAAAAGAATCCTCACACTCAGTTAGTATTATTCATAGAGAGATGTTTATTCATTGATGGTAAAAAAACTTGACCTATTTCTTGTCGATTTCTCCGTTGATACCTTAGACAATAAAAAAAGAAGGGAGTCTTATCATACTACTGCGGCGTATATTCCTGCTATTATGACTAGAAGTGCTCCGACGTCGCCTCCGAAGATAATCGAAATCGCTCCGAGAATGAGAAGCGTTATCCAGTGGATATCTACCTTAAGAGAGATATTGATCACACCATAGCTGGCCAATAATATAAGTGCAATGATTATCACAATTGCTGCTGAGATAATTCTTTCAAGTCCGAGGGGGAAATGTATGCTGATAAATCCGTATCCGAATATCATTAAGACTGCGAAGATAATAGATAGTATTGCTCCGATTACTGTCAATGCTCGTATATTATTGTCATGTTTCTTTGAAGACTTCTTGGGCAATGACACTCTCTCCTAAAAAACTTCTTATGAAGGTCTTGTTCTATCAAACTCCGTTATATTTGTTACGGAGATTCCACGATTCAACTCTTTAGAACAAGAAGTGGCTTCTACAGGGTTTCTGTTGGTGGTTTCTTGATCATTTGATATGCCGGGTATGTTGAAATAAGGCAAGTAGCAACGAGAGAGATTATTATGCTCGTCAAAACGACCAAAGAAGTAAAGATTGAGGGCCAAACTGGCATTGGAATCAGAAATAATGCTGTGAAGAGTAGACCAACAACTATGCCTAATATTCCTCCTCCTGTTGTGAGCATGGTACTCTCCGCGATGAGGGTCTTAAGAAGGCTCATACGCTTTGCACCCAGGGCTCTCATTATGGCCAAGTCCTTTTTCCTATTTGAGGTCAATATGGTTAAGGTATTTACGATCGTAAAGAATAACGTAAGCAAAGGCAGGACAGAGAGTATGGATATGAGGCTCCAGAGATTCCCCATAAATTGGGTGTTCAAGTTAACCAATGGCTGCAGACTAACATACGATAGACCATTTTCCTCGACAGTTGTTGCGATTTCTGAGATGAGACCAGGACTGTCGTTTCCCTCTACTAAAACTAGATTCAGACTTTCCAGTCCAACAAGCTCCTGAAGCTCGTCTATGTTAATATAGAGTGTATTTCCATTATTTAACGGGTCTAGGATGATTCCGCAAATCCCAAAATTCTCTTCCAAGAGAATCAATGATTGCTGAAGAGGATCCTCAAAAGTATCAAATGCCAGGGAGTCTCCGATGGCTACAATCTGATTATCTGAACCAGTGATAAATCTGCCTTCCATAAACCATTCCGTAACAAGACTGGTGGGATCCAATCCCACAACCAGTGTTTCAGCACGTCTAGAATCTCCGATTTTTCTATAATTATTCGGATCGTTCGGATCTATTACAATGTGATAGATTTCATCAATGATTGAAAAAGCCAGCAGCTGACCGCTGACAACTTGAATCCCGTCAATTTCTTCTAATTCTTGTAGCAAAGTCATATTGAATAAATAACTTCCATTTAGAAAATCAGAATCCTCTATGTGGCTCATTTCAGATGAAGAGAATGACTTCATCATGTTAGTGTATTGTTCTAAAACACTAGGGTTACCGATCGCGATTATATTTTGTCCCGAGCCTTTAGAAACGTAGCTTGCTGTTGTACTGCTGGCAAGGGTGGTACCGAAGAGTAGAATCACAATCAGAGACGTACCAACTGTGACAGTGGCGAAAGTCCTACGACTTCGTCGCGGAATCGATTTGATACTTCTTATTGCAACTCTGAAAGATTGTCCCATCCTAAAAAGGAATTTGGAAAAGGAAGATGGTTTTTTGACTTTCAGCTGTTCCTCGCTTTCCTCAGGGTATAGAGCATCAACAACTTTCAGCTTTAATCCACGAGTGATCTCCAAACTCCCAAAGACATAGATCAGCGTGAATGAAACGACGGCTACAAGAGCAGTCTCCAGAGGACGAAATCCGATAGGGAATCCAAAGCCTGAAAGCAGAAATATCTGTCCCATCATAAAATATAGCGTCAAACCCAAGGCAATTCCAGAGAGAATTCCGACCAGTCCGATAACTAATGTTTCAACCATAAAATAATGGTGTATGTTTTCGCTCAAACTACCAATGGCCTTCATTATTCCAATATTGCGGGTGTGCCTTTCCATCATTGAGGATATTATGAATGCTATTACGGTTGACGTTAAAATGAAACAAAGTATAGACGAGAATATCACAAAATGGAAAAAAAGGTTACGAAAGCCAGCTGTTGTAAGCGCTCTCAAACCACCCGAAATGCTGATCCCAAGACTTCCTCCTAAATGAAGTACAAGTGTGTTTATGGATATTGCCATATTTAGAGAAAGAATCCCAGTGAACACCTCTCCCATTCTTTCTTTTATATCTCTAAGCGCAAAACTAGTCGCACCCATCGTCCGACACAATCCTTCCTTCTGCCAAAATGATCTTCCTTGTTGCCTGATTTAGGATTCTTTTGTCATGGGTTACTACAATAACGGTGTTTCCTTCCTTATGGTATTTTTTAAGAAGATTTGTGATTTTAAGGCTGTTGACCTTGTCTAGGTTAGCTGTAGGTTCATCTGCGATCAACAACGAAGGGTTATTTGCAAAGGCTCTGGCAAAAGCGGCTCTTTGTCTTTCTCCCCCGCTGAGCTGGCTTGGCAGGTGATTTTTTCTATGGGACAAATCAACCATTTCTAGCAATTCTAATGCTCTTTCCCGGCAGTATCCTTCTTCGAAGCTTGCCAACTCTAGGGGATATACTATGTTTTCTGAGACTGTCAAGACAGATACCAGATTGTACTCTTGAAAAACGAAACCGACGTTTATGCACCTGAAGGTCGCCAACTCTTCCTCATCAAGAATTCCGGTGTCTGTCCCGAAAACAATTGTGTTTCCATGCGTTGGCCTATCTAACCCCCCAATAATATTCAGAAGCGTTGTTTTTCCCGATCCTGATACCCCATCAACGGCAGTAAAACTCTGCTCCTTTATTCTCAAGTTTATGTTTTGTAAAGCATTGACATCCACTTCTCCCAATCTGTACACTTTGGAGATTGCCGTTAGCTCAACAGCATTGACAATTTTCAAAAACCCAAACCCCCCCTCATAATTAAGTAGATATAAGACCATATATGTCTTGGCGGAAGTCAGAATAATATATGACTGAAATTCACCTTGTTTTACGGGTCAGCTCCGGAATTGAGGCTATAATTACTGTAGCTATGGCTGCTGAGTTTATCATGATTACAAATTTAGCAGCCCTGGAAAGAGTTCTTATTGGTTCTGGGGGGATTAGAACATAGCTTGCCACAAATGGGAGAAAGTATATGGCAAAAAAAATCCCTAGAACGACCAATGATGCTCTTAATGCAAAACCAAATAGTTGTTTTCTTCTCCCCTTTTTCCTTCTGACCAGCGCCTCCGTTAAAAGTATTTCAGCTGCTGCCAGAACCAAAGTTGCCCCCAATGGTACTAATATCAACAGATACTCGCTACTTACTACAAGAAAGATTTGCGCGAACAGTATTATAGGGATTTGAGCAATACCGGCCAGACCTATGAGAAAAACTGCAACACCGATGGACGGTGTTCTTTTCCATCTGACAGAAATCGACAAAATATTTCCTCCATTGGTAATTCTTGAGATTCTTTCAGCAATGCTATTTATTTTGTTTTCGGTCGTACTAAGATATAAAACACTCCTTGTCTTCTTAATAGACTTCAGGATGTGATATTTTGAGAATAGGCGTAATATCGGATACCCACGACAATTTGGATGCAATAAAAGCAGGAGTGGAAATTCTAATTGAACGAGAGGTTCAATTTGTCTTTCATGCAGGAGACTTGGTAAGTCCCTTCACGGCTAAGTATTTTGGTCCACTGAAAGATAAGTTTGTTGCGGTCTATGGAAACAATGACGGAGATAAGGTTACCTTGAAAAACAAGTACGAAAGTGCTGGTTTAGAAAT
Organism: Promethearchaeota archaeon; assembly: GCA_048939565.1. Classification (GTDB taxonomy): domain Archaea; phylum Asgardarchaeota; class Odinarchaeia; order Odinarchaeales; family JBHLKK01; genus JBHLKK01. The sequence goes on along the minus strand of JBHLPJ010000001.1, from coordinate 19,694 downwards.
TCGAGGGATATTTGCAGAGAAGGACATTGGTGGCCGAAAGATTGCGTTAATCCATGGCACTACTTCTGAGGTAGTTGAGGCACTGGTCAAATCAGAAATGTATGATATTGTTCTTTTTGGACATTCTCACAGAACATTAGTAAAAAAAGTTAATAATGTGCTTGTTGTTAATCCCGGAGAGGCGTGTGGTTATCTGCATGGCAAAAGAACGTTGGCAACTATTGATACCAAAGAATTAATTTCCGAAATAGTTGAGCTTTAGCCTTCTATTGGCTTGCCTTCCTAGCTCTGGTCATCTGACCATCACCTTACCGCCCTCTTAGCTGTTATCCCTTGGCTTCTGCAAAGGAATTTCCCGCCGATAAAGTTAAAACTTAAATTCTATATCAGATTCTCCTAGTGAATTTCAGCAAATGATCTCTTATAGGTGATCGTAATTGGCAGACTCTAAAAGCGTTGTGCAGCCCTTAAAGAAAGGGGATTTCATACTCGCGGATTTGATTGGACGGGTAAAGGAAACCAATAACATGTTTGATGTAACTTTAGAAGATGTGGCTAAGAAAGAAAATCTGTTTTCCGAAGAAGCAATATACAAACCTCGATTGATCATAATCGGGGAAGGTTGGGTTGTCAGGGGATTGGATGAAGCCCTAGAGGGGTTAACAATTGGTGAAATGAAAAAAATTGAAGTCAATCCCGAAAAAGGATTTGGAGAAAGAGACCCAAGTGCTATCAAGGTCCTTTCAATCAGAGAATTTAGACGACAAAGTGTTAAGCCGCACCCTGGTATGCGCGTTCAGATAGGTGCGCGTATGGGTACAGTAGTTAACGCTGGTGGGGGTAGGGTTCGAGTCGATTTTAACCCTCCACTGGCCGGAAAAACCTTGGTTTATGAGATCACTGTTCAAAAGAGACTTTCAACAGCAATAGATAAAATAAAGGCTCTAATAGAGCGTAGAATAAGCGATGTTCCAATAGAAGACTTCAAAGTTAGTGTAAAGGGCAAAAAGGTAACCATAGATGTTCCAAAGGACGCCATGTTCCTTGAGGGAATACAGTTTGTCAAGAGGGGAATCGCAAAGGACATTGAAAAATTCTTGACTACTATAGAAACCATAGCTTACGTAGAAGCCTTTAGAAAAGAGGATCTCTCGAGTTGAACTAATTTCAGACGTCGATCCTGGAGGCAATCAATTCTCTTCTTGTATACCTTGGTGATTTTGATTCTATCATTATCGAAAAGTCCATTTGGAATGCATTCTGTATGATATTTGCAGGAGACTTGGTTACACCCCGACAGTCTTAATGTTATGGTGGCGCCTTCAAAGGCCGTCTTAGCGTCAATTATGGCCTTGATCTTTGCTTCCTCAACTTCTACCACAACGATGCCCCCTTCATAAAGACTACAAGGATGTTTCTTTTTCTTTACTCTAACAATTTTGTAGATACGCCCTGGTTCGAGATTGCCTGTACATATTTGACGCAGATTACAACTCTTACAGTCTTCAAACGAGTCGTCAAACATGAACTCCGTGCCCACTTTCGCTTGTTTCTCTCCAATTGCTGCAATTGGCATTCTACACATCTCCTATGTTAGTTACCCTTTCCATCAATAAAAATGATACAAATCGAACTTCGTTGAGATTGAGATCCAAAAATCTGTGTCAATCCCAAAGAATATCCTTTTTGCGGCTGAAGGAAATTGCATTAAAGATTTCCTATCGGCTTGAATATCCGTTGATATTGGTCTTAAAGGGCCGTTGCCTCTCAGTTTCTTTGAAACTCAAAAATGATTCCGCAAAGGTAATCTTTGTTACGGAGTGATTTTGCAATCTCCCATCTGTCCGGCTAATTAATTACTCCTGTGATTCTTGCTAGTCGTTCGGCAGCCTCTCTCGTTAGGCCTTTTACACCTAGTATTGTATATCTTTCTGGTCTTATTTTATGCGAATTGCATAGGGCATCAATTATATTCTCTGAACTTACTCCTAGTTCTTCTGCTGTAGTCGGGGAGCCAATTTCCTTTAATGCGTCACGTATCTTCTGCCAATCCCCTCCATGAAGATGCATCATCATTATGGTACCTACGCCACACTGCTCTCCATGCATTGCGTGATTTTTCGCAAGCAGATCTAAGCTATGACTAAACATATGCTCTGAACCGCTTGCAGGACGACTGCTACCTGCAATTCCCATGGCAACACCGCTAGAGATTAATCCCTCCAAAACTATTCTTATGCTTTCATCTACTTTTTGCTTGATTAACGATGCATTACGGATTACAAGCTCTGCACACATTCGAGAGAGAGAAGCTGAATATTCTCCGTAGTATTCGTTTCTTAGCTTGTAGGAAAGCTCCCAATCCTTGACAGCTGTAGAATTTGCGATTAAATCACCACACCCTGATGCTAGGAGACGATAAGGCGCTTTAGCTATGATATCTGTATCTGCAATAATCGCTATCGGTGACTCGGCTTTAATTGAATGCGGTTTTTCCCCGCCTTTGATCGAAGCCCTAGGTGAGGCTATTCCATCGTGAGAGGCAGTTGTTGGTATGCTTATGAACGGCAATCTCTCACTGGTAGAGGAGAGTTTCGTAATATCAATGACTCTGCCTCCTCCTGCCCCTAGAACTATCGAAGGTTGAACCGATTTTATCTTTTTGCGAACAGTAGTTACCGTTTCCAGTGTTGCACTATCTACGACTATTGTGGAAGCGTCAAATCTTGCTCCCGATAGAGAATCGACAACAGCTTGTCCTGCAATCTTCATTGTATGTGGACCGGATATGACCAAAGCATTTCCACTATAGCCAAGTCTCGAACATACTTCTCCTACAATTGCTAGCGTGTTGCTTCCAATAGTTATCTCTCTGGGAAGCTGCATTTTATGTATTGACAATGATGACATCTTCTCACCCCAACGCGTTAAAATAGGGATAAATCAATATTATAAATAGATTCATATATTTATTTTAACAAATTGAAGATCGTGGAACGTTATCTTTAAATACACGTAAGAAAAACACACTATAAGCCTATCTTATATTTGCGCTCCGAGTTTTTAGAGACTTGTCTCACTAAACCTATCTGAGGCGTAATCCATGTACCACTCATATACCAATGAGCAAATGCAAAGGCTCCTTACTGGAACAACGACGGTTGGTGTTGTCTGCAAGGATGGTGTAGTCTTGGCTACTGACAGAAGAGCTGTCGCCGGGCGTCTTGTGGCTCACAAGCATGCAGACAAAATATTTGAGGTAGATACACACCTAGGGGCAACAATAGCGGGTTCCGTAGCTGATGCGCAGACCGCAATGGACATATTGCGAGCATCTGCCAGCCTATATAGAATTCAGAAGGAGAATCCTATTCGTGTTGGAGCTGCTGCTAGACTGCTTGCAAATATCCTTTTCCAGTCGAGGCTATTTCCCTATGTTTTACAAGTCGTTATTGGTGGACTGGATGACACAGGACCTCGATTGTTCATATTGGATCTTTTTGGAAGTGTGATCGAAGATAGTTTCGCCTCAACAGGATCGGGTTCACCAGTTGCCTATGGGGTTTTGGAGGATTCATTTAATAGTAACCTAACCATTAGGAATGCGATACCCCTAGCTATTCGTGCGGTTCATTCTGCCGTTGAACGGGATGTTGCCACTGGAAACGGGATTGACGTTGTAACAATTACGAAATCGGGCTTTAGCAGAATGCCCGAAGAAGAAGTTTGGGCAGAAATAGAGAAATTGATCGCAACCAAGAAACGACATTAGATTACTCTATACATGTCTTTACCAAACTTCTAAGCATTACATTCTCCAGGAGGAGATAAGAGTTTGTTACCTAAGGAAGTTCTAGGTGAAATCAAACAACAAATAACAAGCGAGTTGCCAAGCGACGCTATGATCTCTAGTATCGAATTTGAGGGACCTGAAATTGCAGTCTACTCGAAGAATCCATTGGTTCTAATAGATAATGGCGAGACAATAAAGAATCTTGTTAGACAAATCAGAAAAAGGATCGTTCTCAGATCTGACCCGTCTGTTAGAACTCTTCCGGAAGATGCTGAAAAGAAGATACGGGAATTAGTACCTGAAGATGCAGAAATAACCCAAATCTATTTTGATCAGAGCGTTGGCGAAGTTGTAATTGAAGCCAAAAAACCAGGTTTAGTCATAGGAAGAAGCGGTATAACTCTAAAAGATATAACAAAATCAACGTTATGGCGCCCCTCCGTTATAAGAACCCCTCCCATTAATTCCAAAACCATTATGCAAATACGGCATCTTCTTCAAAATGAAGGAGAAAAAAGAAAGCAGATTCTTCGAAACATGGGTGAAAGGATTCACAGACCCCATGTTTTTAAAGAGAATTGGATTCGAATGACTACATTGGGGGGTTTCAGAGAGGTAGGGCGAACAGCAATGCTTGCCCAAACACCTGAAAGCAGTGTATTAATCGACTGTGGTGTTAATGTAGGCTCATCTGCTCACGCTTTTCCGCGTTTGGACGTGCCCGAATTTATCATAGACTCTTTAGACGCGGTGGTCATTACGCATGCTCACCTCGATCATTCTGGTTTTCTTCCTTTCTTATTCAAGTATGGATACAACGGACCGGTGTATTGTACTAGTGCCACCCGAAATCTCATGACTTTACTCCAATTGGACTACCTGGATGTTGCTCAAAGAGAGGGAAAGCTTCTACCGTATAGCCAAAAAGATATCAAAAAAACAGTACTTCATGTGATTCCCTTGGAATTTGGCGAAGTCACCGACATAGCACCTGATATTAGACTAACATTGCATAACGCTGGTCACATCCTAGGTTCTGCCATTGTGCACTTGCATGTAGGCGAAGGCCTTCACAACATCGCCTATACTGGCGATTTCAAGTTTGCCAGAACACGTCTGCTTGAACAAGCTATCTCCAACTTCCCCCGCCTTGAGACTTTAATAATCGAAAGCACTTACGGAAGCTCAAAGGATAACATGCCGCAGAGAAGAGAATCAGAACGACGGCTGGTAAATGCTATAAACGAGACAACAAACAATGGAGGAAAGGTTCTAATACCTGTTTTAGCAGTAGGGCGGGCTCAGGAGCTTATAATAGTTATCGAGGAATATATGAGAAAAGGCATACTGAACGAAGTCCCCGTTTACATAGATGGCATGATATCTGAAGCTACAGCAATTCATACGACTCATCCAGAATATCTTGCCAACAATCTTCGAGAGAAGATATTTCACTATGGTCATAATCCATTTTTGGCTGACTTTTTTGTGCAAGTGGATAATATGAATGAACGAACCGATATAGTGGAAGGGGATCCTTGTGTGATTATGGCCACATCAGGAATGTTAACTGGTGGCCCTTCGGTAGAGTATTTCCGGCTGATGGCCTCAGATTCAAGAAACAGTGTGATCTTTGTAAGCTATCAAGCGGAAGGTACACTGGGACGAAGGATTCAGAAGGGTTGGCATGAAATTCCTATGCGATCTAGAAATGGACGTACAGAAATCGTAAACGTAAATGCTAGTCTCCACACAATTGAAGGTTTCTCTGGCCATTCAGACAGAAGACAACTAATGAATTTTATTCAAAAAATCTCACCAAAGCCAGAAAGTATCATTACATGTCATGGTGAAAGCTCCAAATGTTTAAATTTGGCCAGCGCAATTCACAAGGTTTACCGTTTAGAAACAGAAGCTCCACAGAATCTAGAAACAATCCGTATCAAATGAAGATTTAACTATACGACTTCCTTTGGTTTCTTCCTTCTCCAAATCCGGACAAATGACGGAGTCACAATTATGTAGTTGTCACCCAACTGTGCTATGTCGCCCCTTAGACTTCTGCAAAGTCCACGAAGCCGATCTACTGTCCTTTTCAGTTCATGTGTAGCGGAGTCTCCTTTACGCACAAGAGGAGATACATTCAACACCAAGATATTTCCCTCTTCTAATTCGTTGGCAATCGAAGGAACATCGTCAAGTCCGTACAAAGAGATGGACTTAATATAAATTTCTTCGAAACCAATTCTTTGCTCATCTAGGGGTTCCTCATCAAATACGCCCAATTCCTTTAGATATTCCTCCCCCTCTACAACAGGCTCCTCATAGATAATATCTTTTTCTTGGTCACCTGTTCTATTCTTTTCACGTCCTCGGCCAAAAAGCTTCTTGAGTATTCCCAATAATATCACCTAACGTGATTGTATACCTTTAGGTTAGTTTTAGATTAGACAATGGTCGAATTTTAAGCTTTATGTTATCCGGGAAATACCAAATACGCTGGCTTTATTTTCCTGGTCAAGAGAACTTACCACACCCTCATTCTTAGTAATGCCAACGTTCAGCCTAAAACAAGTCAGGCTATGGCAAGTTATCGGTAATTATATCTTTTCTTCCTTTTTTTGAAGTGTCTTAATAAAATCCCAGATATTGTCTCCCACGTGATGAAGATTATCTATTGCGCGTCCTCTTTCGCTTGTTTTCATCTCCAAGGCGCTCATAAGTGCAATTCCAATAGCCAGTGGCCTTTTGTGGTTTTCATCAACAATTACAACCATATCTCCGATTTTGATATCCTCATTCGTCTCAACTATTCCCGGGGCCATAATTGTTGCTCCACGAGCAACGTAGGGGACCGCCCCCATATCGACGACTACGCGAGGAAGTTTGGCCCTCCCCTCCAAAAGAGCCTGCAGCGCAGGAAACATCATCTCTTTGCTCTTGACTAGGTGAATTCTATCATTGATTGCGTACAATTCGATGTCTTCTAAATGAATCAACTCAACCTTGGCACCCTTGGGGACCAAGTGTTCAGTATGAAAAGAAAGACCCAGTAGGGTCTCCTTTAGTCCCCTCAAATCCTTTGAACTTAGAAGATGCCTTTTCTTAACCCTCATTTGCTACACCTTAAGGTCTTATAATATCCTTTTCCAGCAATAATTTTAAATATGTCTCACCTAATCTTCTTTGCGTATTTATTGTTTCTTTGGGAGACATGAGATATGAGTGGACAAAGACCATTGGACTTATTGGAAAGATCGATAGACCAAAGCGTCCTTGTAAAACTAAAAGGAGGACGTGGTCTCCGAGGAAAACTAAAGGGATTCGACCAACACATGAATCTCATTTTAGAGGAAGCCGTGGAGCTTTTTGAAGTCGAGAGTGAGCAATCGAAACCACTGGGAACAGTAGTAGTTCGAGGAGACAATGTGATCATAATTTCACCGCCACCAACGAAATAAGAAAGGCTTCTGTAACCGATTGTGAGGAGTTTTGTGTCTATGGGAAAAGGTACACCCTCGTTTGGAAAGAAGAGCGGAAAAAAAACCCACATAAGATGTAGACGGTGTGGACGAAGATCCTATCATGTTCAAAAGAGATACTGCGCAGCATGTGGTTTTGGAACATCCAAACGCATTAGAAGCTACAATTGGGGAAACAAAACTTTTAATAAAACACGAACCACATAGAAAACCTGAAGGTTCAATACGGCTAAATTTGAAGTCTCCTTTCTTCGATAATGGGATTAATAGACTAAATAAGGGCCGGTAGATCAGCGGAAGATCGCCGCCTTGGCATGGCGGAGAGTTTCTGAGCTCGGCAGCAACCCGTAGGCCAGGGGTTCAAATCCCCTCCGGTCCACCAAGCTTCTGGTGAGTGTGAAATGGGAAATATAGAGTACATATTGGAGATTCTTAATTTACTGGATTTCTTTCAAGCAATGGAAGGAGCGGAGATTGCAGATCCACTTTTCTTTGAGGGAATTAAAAAGTTGTCTGAAGAATGCACGAAGTGCGACATCAGATCTGTTTCTTTGAAGAAATTGAAGTTACAGTCCAGAAAGAGTCTAACAAAAGAAATCTTCAAGAGGATTCGATTTTCCGCCAGGTTGAAGATGATTATTGACGACAAAAACTACATTTTTGACCTACGTAGAATGGAATACTCAGATCTGCAAAGGCAGCTAGCATGTTTTGATGCTAGTTGATGGATGATCCTAAGCAATTGGTGGGCGGGGAGAGATTTTCTCCCTCGAGAGAACCCCAGGGTTTCGAACTCTCGACTTTCGTGAGTCTTTTCTGGACTCGCTCCGCGTCGTCAACGCGGCATCATAACCGACTAGACTACCCGCCCCCGCGTTCATTCCATCTTCTATTTGCTTTCCTTATAAAACTGTTCTATAGAATCTATTTCAAAAGTGGCAAAGGCATATAATTGTTTTGCCACATTTATCTATTGAAAATTCGAAAAACTTAAAAAATGACAAAAATCATCTAAGATTAAGCGGTCGTAGTCTAGTCTGGCTTAGGACATGGGCCTGCCAATCCGCAGATTTCGTTTCGGAGAAGAACGCCCACGACCCGGGTTCAAATCCCGGCGACCGCACCAATCCATACTTGAGTTTCACTTCTATGCTTTAAGAACTGAGAATCGACGTAGGGCACTAAAATGAAGAGAATCGGAATATACATTTTTCAGAATGTAGAGGAGTTAGATTTCATTGGTGTGTTCGAGGTATTAGCTAAGACTCGGACAATGAAAAACGAAGGAATGCTACCTATCGAAAAAGAAATACAAATTGATCTTATAGCTTCTGAGGAGTCGATCGTCTGTGCAAACGGCCTATTAGTGAAGCCCAACAAGGTTGTAGACAGCTTTGAGGGATATGATCTGCTAATAATACCGGGCGGAAAAGGAGTAGCTGAATTGATTAACGATGTAAATCTTCTAAAAAAGATACAGGATTTCGCCAAAAATCATATGGTCTGCTCTGTATGTACTGGTGCATTTGTCCTAGAGAAGGCAGGAATTCTAAAAGGGAAGAGGGTTGCCACTCATCACGAATATAGAGAGCAATTAGGACAATCCTGTGAGGTAGTAGATTCTCGTGTTTCTGTGGATGACAATGTTATCTCTGCTGGTGGAATCTCATGTTCTCTGGATTTAGGTCTTAAACTCTTAGAAATTATCTATGGAAGAAAGATCGCTGAAATGGTAGCTGATCGCCTTGAGATTCCGGAAGCGATGAGAGGTGCTGGGTAAGAGCGGATCTTGGGAAGAGAATACGAAGGCTCGTCATCCACAAAGCAACGTATTAAGAGGTCAAGTTTATGAAAAGAGAATACAAATATCTTTCTTATTGTGGAATGTATCATTGTGCCCTCTGTGATTACCGTAGGGGAACTTTGGTTAAAGCAACAAGAAACCTCCTAGCATTTGTTGAAAAGTATGATTCCTTGAGGTTCATTGCTAATGCATGTAATGCCTATAACTTTAGCGAATTTACAGAAGGTCTTAAGTGGTTGGCCTCCCAAGATGAGCCGTGCAGAGGCTGTCGTTTCGGAGATGGATGGTCGTGGTGGTCGGACTGTACAGTTCGAGGTTGTTGCGTTGAAAAAAATATAGACTTTTGTTATCAATGCAAAGAATTTCCGTGCAAAACATTAATGAGCGAGCCTATGTCGGACTACAAAGAAACAATAATTGAAGCTAACAATCAGATCAAGATTATGGGAGTCGAAGACGGGATAAATCTGCTTAAGAGGAAATATACATAAGCGGTACTTATTTGAGTGAGAGAAGTATGAAACTTCGAATAAGCGATTTGGTCAAAACGCTCGAATATCGTATCAAAGCATTTCTATTTGATTTAGATGGTACGTTGATTGATTCTTCCAAGGCAATTTTCAAAACCATTACAAAAGTCCTTAGCTCCAAGGAACACCATTACGATAGTGACAAGATAGCCACAGCTATTGGAATGCCACTTGAACAGATATTTGGCATTCTTATTCCAGTTTTGTCAGATAAAGAAATCCGGCAATATGTCTTGGAGTACAGGGATTATTACTCGATTTATGGGCTGAAATCCACAAAGCTTCATTCAGGTGCTGATAGTCTTCTTCGAAAACTGAAGAAACACGATTTTAAGCTTGGTCTAACAACAACGAAGTACAGGAAATTTGCTTTGGAAGAGCTTAGGCGCTTCAATCTCGTTGAACTGTTTGACACAGTAGTCACGGGATATGAGGTAAAACAACATAAGCCGGCTCCGGACATAATAATTGAAGCAGCCAAACGATTAGGAATAACTCCCTCTGATTGTGTTGTTTTCGGGGATAGTCCTTTGGACATAAGATCTGGAAAGAAGGCAGGTGCTCTAACCATAGCTGTCTTAACAGGACCTTATGACAAACGACAATTCCTGAAGGTCAAACCAAGCTTTATAATAGAAAGTCTCAATTCCATTCAAATATAGAAGATTCAAACCTTTGAACATAAGTTCTAGGAAATCTGACAACAGAACATAATACTAGGTTCAAGATTTAGAATCCGAAGAAAGCAGAGAAATGCTCAGACTATTATGTATGAGATTCATTTGCAAATGGACATGAAACATCTGGTCCTAGCCAATCTTTTTTGGAAATCAAGGCTGTATATCGGCAACCTCCACACAACCCATTATATTTACACTCCCCACAGCTCCCCCAAAGCCTCTTTCTTTCCCTGATATACTTTAGTAGCTTGTTATGCATCCATATTTCCTCTAAATCTTGATCCAAAAGATTGCCTAATTTAATATTAGCTGGAACGCATGGAATTAGATCCCCTGATGCAGTCAATCCGGCGTAAGTTGAACCGGCGGAACATCCTCCAAATCCCCTGGCGAATCTGTTAACAATCTTTGCTATTTCATTCCCAAATTTCTTCCTAAACATCCATTCATGACCTGAAAAGGCTTCACTTACTGTGAATAACCTACCTTTCGAGCGTTCGTAAGATAATCTAGAGTAATAGGGCATTCCGCGGGCATAACACTGTATTCCTGAACCATTTCTAAGACTCTGGCAGAATCTTTCATATAGTATTTTGAGAGCTTTCACCTTTTCCCTTGGTGTTACATCAAGATGTTGCGATTTAATACCTCTGCCGGCAGCTATCAGTCTATTCAAATAGAATCTTGTTGCACCTATTTTCTCTGCGAGATCTATGGTTTCTTCAATCTCCCCAAAATTTCTCTTATATAGCGTCATGGTAGCTGCTATTTCTTCAAATCCAACTTCAGAACAGTGCCTTATTCCTTGAACTGCAGCTTCAAAACATCCAGAAGCATTTCTCAGGAACTCATGAGTTTCAGATTTGAAACCATCAAGTCCTATCTCTACTCTTTCAATTCCAGCTTTTAACAGTTTTTTGGCAACTTCTCGCGTCATCAATATGCCGTTTGAAGCGATTGTGCACAACATACCATTTTTCTTGGCTCTTCTTATTACCTCGTAGATGTCTGATCTAAGAAGGGGCTCTCCTCCTGAAAAGGTGAGTATGGCTACCCCTGCGTTAGCCATATTATCTACTACTTTGAAGGCCTGGGAAGTCGTCAACTCTGGATATGAAGATGTAGGTGAGGAGTCTTGATGACAGTGAAGGCAATTCAGATTACATTTGTTGGTAAAGTTCCAAACAATTGTTACCGGGACGCTTGTGGGTTGTGGCTGTCTTATTCCAAATTGTGCAATTCCCTTTACTACACCAAGTATGCACTTGCGTAGTAGCGGATCTTCGATTAGTTGTCTAACAGTTCTTTTTTTGATGGACATTCGGGAAAAGAATGAGCTAATTAATGGTTTGATAAATGAAGCCAATATAGAACAACGCGAATGTTGAACGGACTTTTTCTTGCTGTAAACATCTAGAATAGAAAATAGTCTTTCTTCTCGGCAAACCTCACATTTATCGACTAAGAAATGTGCAAGTCTTTTCCATAAGAAATTCAAAGCGAGAGGTAGTGAGAATCCCCTATTTAATGATGTTTCAATCATTGTGGAATCCCTGAAAACAGGCTAAACGCGCTAATAAACTAAAAAGCTTATCCTATTCTTGCTCCGGGCTTAGCATCCTTATCTAAAGTAAGTAAGACTATTTTTCCCTCATCAATGACGGCAAGGAGCATCCCTTCACTTCTGATGTTTCTCACTTTTATTGGTTTGAGATTGGCTAGAATGACAATCCTCTTATTCATAAGGTCTTCCGGCTTATATTGGGGAAGAATTCCGGCGACGATTTGACGGGGAATCCTTTCACCAATATCTACTTCTAGACGGACCAGCTTATCTGAATTCCTTACTCTCTCTGCTTCAACTATCTTCCCGACACGGATGTCTAATTTGGCAAATTCCTCTACTGATATCTTTTCCCCTGGCATATCCGCATCTTTTAGTCTTTGAAGGACCTTTTTTCGTTGCGCCTCTATATGATCCTTCTCAAGTTTTATAAAAAGCGGCTTCGGGGTCTCAATCTCATGTCCCGCTGAAACATCTTCCAGCGCTATATCCCATTGTTTCTCGTGAACACTTCCCCCAAAATTGAGCATGTTCCAGATCCGTTCCGCTGTAAATGGTAGATATGGTTCTAACAAAACGGCGAATGCTTTTACAATGCGAACGCAGATATTTATTGCGGTTTTCGCTTTTTCTGGGTCTGTTCTTACCGTGGCCCAGGGCTCTTTATCATTCAAGTATTTGTTTCCCACTCTGGCTAGATTCATAATACTTAGAAGTCCTGACCTGAACTCAAATCTTTCGATACTTTCGCTTACTGCCTTTTGAGTCTCATTAATGTGTTCTTCGATTTGATGGTCATACTCATCGTATTCTACTGCTTCGGGAATTTTCTTTTCAAAGAATCTATCCACAAACATTAACGCTCGGTGAACGAAGTTCCCCAGCACATCTGCAAGCTCATCGTTATATCGTTTTTCAAATTCTGTCCAATTGAAGTCAGCATCTTCTGTGAGTGGAGATACGGCCAGCCAATAATAACGCAGCGAATCCGGACCGAAGGCCTGGATGAATTCTCTTAGGGCAATATACCATCTTCTGCCCTTGGACATTGGTTTTCCTTCAAGATTCCCATACGCATAAGTTGGGATGACATCGGGGAGTTTATAGCCACACCCCATCAGAATTGCAGGCCAGAGTAAAGAATGATGGTAAATTATTCCTTTTCCGATGAAATGAACAAGTTCTGTATTGACATCCTCTTCCTTAAGCCAAAAGTCCTCCCAAAGTCGCGTCTTGCCAATTTTTCTTGAAAGCTCCTTAGTACTGTCAACATAACCTATTACATTTTCAAACCAAACATAGAGTACTTTCCCCTTGGCCTTCTCGAGAGGGACGGGGACTCCCCAGTCAAGATCACGACTAATACATATATCGGTCAATCCGGCGTCGAGATATTGCCGTATTATATATTGCTTTCCATAGATTGATATGGGATCTTCTTCCTCTATCCATTTGCGTAGCTTATTCTCAAAGGCTGAGAGTCTTAAGAACCAGTGCTCGCTCTCCCTCTCCTCAGCTGGATTTCCACAGGAACGACAACGGGGATCCAAAAGCTCTCCTACTGTTAATGCTCTGTCACAGTTCTCACACTCGTCTCCTCTTGCCTCTTCAAAGCCACAGTAGGGACAAGTGCCTATAACAAATCGATCAGGCAGAAACCTTCCGCAGGTAGGACAGTAGGGTAAGACTATGGTTTTTGAATAAATGTGACCGTTATCATAAAGCGTCTTAAAGAACCATTGAGCTGTTTCATAGTGAATCTCTCGTGTTGTTCTTGAAAAATTGTCAAAAGATATCCCCAGTCTCTCAAAATCTTCTACATCTAATTTATAGTATCTATAAGCAATGTCCTTCGGAGAAACCCCCTCTTTTTCTGCTTCAACAGAAATAGGAGTACCGTGCTCATCAGTCCCGCAAACATAATAAACCTCATTTCCTTTTAGGCGTTGATATCTGACGTATATATCTGCAGGAATATAGGTACTCCGGGCATGTGCTATGTGGAGTTCATAATTCGCATAAGGAAGTGCTGCGGTGACAAGTATCCTTCTCTTGGATAGTTCCATCCCCTCACAAAAGTATTAGTTCAGTAGAAAAAGGAATATGATAACAATCTATTTAACTTTATCGATGAAAAGTCCCCTTGCGAAGGCTGGGGTATGAGGGCTAAAATCTATTTCAAGTCTCAAAAAATATTTAGAACATATGTTCTAAATATCATAAACAAAAAAGCAGCCTAATCTGACGTTTTTTCTGTTTTTTCTCCGCGTACAAGTTTTTCGAAAAGTTCCGATCCTTCTTGGGCCCCCTCTGCAATCAATATATCCCCCTCTTTAATCTTCACACCTTTGTAAGGTCTATAAAGCCAGTCATTATCGCGTCTAACTGCTATTATCTTCATACCGGTCTCATCCTTTATATGCAGATCTCCGACGTTTCGATTGATTATAGGTGAGCCTAAGCCCACCTTCACTCGGGTAATTGTATCATCCGTCTCAGACATTATTCTGGTAAAAACCGGATGGGGTTTTATTTCTCGAAGTACGACCTCGGCAATCTCCTTTGCAGCATCAGCAATATTCTCAGTTGCTATGCCAAGTCTAAGCAAGCTCAGAAGTTTCTTTGGCTCTTCAACTGTGCTAGCCAGCGTTATGATCGTCTGTTCGAACATCACGTGTAGGTTATCCATTCTCTCCTCCATTTCACAGACATCTTCTGCTATTTCTCTGCTACTAAATAACAGAGCGGAATAAGCCAGATCGACCATTTTTTCTGACTTCTGCTTCAATGTACGAAATAGAGATTCAGCGATTTTGAGGAGTTTATCCTTTTCCTCGATTTCTTTCCACCTCAAATTCCTTCCTTTCCGGATGCTAGAGCTGAGAGGGTTTTGATTCCGGTTTGTGAACCTCTGGCAAATAGAATATCCCCGGACTCAAGATTCGTTTTTTCGCCAGGATCATATACCCATTTTTTCCCCCTCTTAATTACAATGACGTCTACACCAATTTCGGTCTCTAGACTTAGTTCACCCAAATCCTTCTTACATAGCTGAGATTTGGAATCGATACTCACTTTGGTAATTGGTTCCTCAGAGCCTCTTATCGCCTTGAGTATTAAGGGGTGCGCCTCGATACCCTTAAGAACTGTTGCTGCGATATCAGCTGCCGCATCAGAAATCTTGTCTGTTGCAGAAGCTACCCTCAACAAAGCCTCAAGCTGTTCCGCATCCTCTGCGTCTCTGGCGGCCAACATGGCGTTCATGGCAACCAAATATGCCAGTCTGTCTACCCGTTCCTCCAGATCCAAGACTTCTTCGGCTATGTCTCTATTTTTAAAAAGAACGGCAGAATATGCCAAGTCAATCATGAGTTCTGCTATGTCCTTCATCTCAACCAGAGACTCACGAATTGAGATGGGTTCATACTCAATCTTGTCCACCTTTTGTACACCGTCAACTAATATTCAGGTTATGGAAGCTCATAAAGATATTGCCAATTTCCTTTGAAAGATGTTATTAGCTCTTTCTGGGAGTGACCCTACGCCCTCTTCCGTCCGCAAATGCTTTCGGAACTACTATCTCAGTTATTTATTGTGTACCTCTTATTTATTGCATGTTTAGGATACCAGAAAGTGAACAATCTTATGGACTCTTGCCAGGAATAACTGCCGTATGTTTTTTTAAGATTCAGAATGATCCCTTTAAGTGCTTAATTCTTAAGGTTTTTCTAAGTGAATGTCACTATTATTTGGTAGTCAATGCTTGTGAATATTGCAAGAAGAAACGGTGGTCATAAGACCTTGAAAAAGTCCAGCTTCAAAAAGAGAGCAACCGCATTCAAACTAAACATATCGGACATAATCTATGGAACTTATCACAAAAGCGAGGAAGGCAACTTCTTGGACACACGATATGGACTAAAGATACTAAGGACCCATATTATGGCTACGGTAATTGAAAAATTCGAATCCAATAGTGAGTCTACGCCTTCCGATGCAACCAGAAAAGATTATGCCACCCTCACAGTAGACGATGGGACAGGAGTAATTCGCATAAAGGCTTGGCAAGAAGACACAAATCTCATTAAATCAATAAACATTGGCGACATAATCGATATAGTGGGCAGGATACGTGAATACGAAGACGAGCTTTACTTAATGCCCGAGGCAATCAATAAAGTTGTTGATCCAAACTGGGAGCTAGTGCATGAGCTCGAGATAATCGAAGCAAAAAGAGAATACCTTCCTGCAAGACCAGCACCGAGCAAGTCGGAAATGGCTGAAGAAGACACCAAAGACAGTTACATAGTACGTGAATTGGAAACCACGGAAGAGACAAAGGCTGAAATGGAGAGCAAAGTCTCACTTCAGGGAACTCTATTTGAATTGGTAGAGCGATATAGAGAAAACGGTGTTTCCGCTGAAGATCTATTCCAAGAATTATCTGAGTTTTCCAAAAAAGATATCAAAGGTGCTTTGATATCCCTTATAAAGGAAGGAGCCATATATGAACCCAGACCAGGTTACTATAGAAGAACATAAGGGCGATTATTTTGGTTGAATTTGATTATAAAGAAATGCTAAAAAGGGCAAGATCTGTTCTCCCTTCAACGGTCTTTGAACATTCACGTTTCACAATACCAAAGGTCGACTCATTCACAGAAGGAAATAGGACATTCGTTCGTAATTTCAAGGAGATTAGTGAAACACTAAACAGACCACCAAAACATATTTTGAAATTCCTTCTTCGTGAACTGGCTACGGCAGGAACATTAGGAGATACACAAGCCGTATTCCAGGGCAGGTTTTCCAGAAATACATTTGATGAACTCATAGAACGTTATACTAAACTATATGTTGTATGTCCTGAATGTCAGAAACCCGATACTAGCATAAAAAAAGAGGATCGATATCTCTTCTTGGTATGCAAAGCATGTGGTGCTAGAGCATCATTGAAACCGTTGTAGGGAATTACAGTGAAAGTATACATGCATGTCATGAAAGTTCGTGGAGAAGTCCTTGTGGCAATATGCGATGAGGATCTACTCGGGAAAACCCTGTCAGAGGGGAATATTAGGCTACGAGTAGATGAAAAATTCTACGGTGGAAAATTAATTCCGGTAGAGGAGTGTAAGGAGGCTATTGACAATTCAACAATAACGAACATCATTGGTAGGAGAATAGTTGACTTTGCCATTTCTAATGGCATGGTACATAAGTCTTGTCTCTTATGGGTGTGTGGCGTGCCTCATGCCCAGATTATAAAGGTCTAAAAATCTTTTTGAGTGTGATATCTTTTCATGGAGCTTTTTTGTGCAAAGTGTGGTAGCAGACTAACAAAAGAGGGATATTTTCAAGGTTTGTGTCAATCTTGTTATGAGGAAGACCACCCCCTTTTTCAGATTAAGGAGTCTTCAGATATCAAAATATGTGCCCAATGTCTGAGCTCTTTATCCAAAGGACGATGGGTTGATTCAGCCACTCAGAATGATAAAGAAGCTATTGCAGAAGCCATAAATCGGAGCACACCGTCTTTTGTTCAGTTGACTGCAAAAGTTGCATTTTTGAAGGTAATTCCTCATCTGAATGAGGCAAAACAAGAAAGAAAAAGCCATCTAATCGTTCCAATCACGGTTGTGGCCAAGGGGAAAAGCGATCTGATTATGCCGTCGTATACTGTACAAAGAAATGCTCTGGTCAATGTGCATTTTACAATATGCGAAAGATGCAAAAGCATACGTCAGAGCAGATATTCAGCAATATTGCAGGTGCGTGCAAAAGGACGGAAAGTTGCTGAGAAAGAAAGAAAGACCATTCTCTCAATCTTGGATGATGTCATACAAAGAATTCCCAAAGATAGAATGGCTTTTTATGAAATTAAAGAGCAGAAAAAGGGGTTTAACATCCATTTTGGTTCATTGAGTGCGGCACGCAAAGTCGTCCTCAGTATAAAGAATTCCTTGGGGGGAATCTCTCGCGAATCCCGAAAGCTTATGGGTATTGATAAATCTGGCAAAAAAGTCTCTCGGACGGTAATCGCCTTGAGATTGCCTTCTTTTGCCACCAATGATATATTGATCATTAAGGGTTTACCTAATCGGGTGATATCAATAAGAGGGGACAAAGTTTGGTGTATCAATCTAGGAAGCCTTAAAAACGTTTCTTATTCCTTGACTAAAGTCTGGAAAACTGAAATACTCAGCAAAGAAGAATTAAAGACTTTTCTTGTCCTAGCAGTTCTTCCAGATACCGTTCAACTCATGGATACACAATATTTCCACACATTTGAGGTTTCTAAACCCCCTTGGGATATAGGAGTCAGTGAGGAAATAGGGGGGATATTAGTCAATGACAGAATATATCTACTCCCACCCGAGGATTATCTTGCAGATGCTGACTCA
The DNA here is from genome assembly GCA_048939565.1 of Promethearchaeota archaeon. Classification (GTDB taxonomy): domain Archaea; phylum Asgardarchaeota; class Odinarchaeia; order Odinarchaeales; family JBHLKK01; genus JBHLKK01. Next base: position 1,440 of record JBHLPJ010000001.1, on the reverse strand, counting down.
GCGGAGAATTAAACCGTTTTTTAGCAAAGTCGATATAATATAAATACTAAGAATCACTATGAATTCGTGTCTTTCCTGTCCAATAGAGGACACATTTAAAAGATACGGATAGCACTTAACCATCGGAGATGAGTAATTGCCTAGAAAGAAGACAAGTCAACCATCTACAATCAGATATGTAAGATTACCTAGGGACGCCGAGATGTTTGGTAGTGTTATTCAGTTATTAGGCCACGATAAAGTAAAGGTCAAATGTGCCGATGGTCTTGTGCGTATTTGTCGGATCCCGGGAAGAATGCGAAAGCGAACATGGATAAGAAACAACGATGTCGTTCTTGTGGTTCCATGGGATTTCCAATACGAAACACGAGGCGATATTGTCTGGAGATATACCCGAGGTCAAGTAGCATGGCTTGAGAAGAAAGGCCATCTTAAAATATAATTGGGGGAACTTCTTTTTGCCAAAAGAAGAGGTGGACGAAGCAATCAGCCACCTTGAAAGGAAGAGAATTGATGAAAGACGGATTAGGAAAAAGCGGAGCGAAGACCTCAGTGCCGTTGAAGCTGTATTCGATCGATCCACACTCCTCACGCTTTATCATCTAATTAACTCAGGAGTAATTAGCGAGCTCTTTGGCGTTGTGTCTACTGGAAAAGAGGCAAACGTCTACTGGGCAAAAGGGGGAGATGAGAAGGAATATGCCGTTAAGATCTACAGAACAACAACTGCCGATTTCAAAAGAATGTTCGTTTATGTTCAAGGTGATCCTAGGTTCACAAAGATAAAGAAAGATACACGAAGTCTAATCTATACATGGGCCACAAAGGAGTTCAAAAACTTAACGAGGGCGCAAGAGGCGAAAATCAGAGTGCCAGAGCCAATAGTAGTCCGGAATAATGTCCTAGTCATGGAATTTATAGGTGAAGATGGAATACCTGCCCCGAGACTTAAAGATAAGGCACCAGAGGATCCTAAAGATGCTCTGAATATCATACTTAAATACATTCGGGATCTTTATCAAACCGCAAAATTGATTCATGCAGATTTGAGTGAATATAACATACTCTTGTGGGATGAACCCGTTATCATAGATGTATCCCAAGCGGTACTTATACAACATCCCTTGGCACAAGAATTCCTTTTGAGAGACATAAAAAATATACTCCGCTATTTTCGTCCTCTTGTTAATGAAATACCCACCACAGAGACCGTTTACCGCAATATTGTTGGAGGAAAGGTCAAGTGATTTCCAAAGAATTCCTAAAAGTTCCGGAAAACAGACTTGGAGTAATCATAGGCAAAAACGGTGAGATAAAAAAGAAAATAGAAGAAACCACAAAAACAAATCTGAGAATAGACAGTAAAGAGAATACAATTCTAATAGAGCCATTACCGGATGCGGATGACCCCCTCGGGGTATGGAACGCTAAACACATAAT